>QHYO01000156.1 GCA_003224135.1 Acidobacteriota bacterium
AAAATTTGGTTGCCGCTTTACGCTCTGCGGTCCGGCGATGTGGGTACCGCGCGAATTGGAAAAAATTGCGCCAGGGACTCCGATTCGCAGCGTTTACAAGATCGAGGAAGCGGTCGAAGATGCCGACGTCATTATCATGCTGCGTGTTCAGACCGAACGGCAGGATGAACCATCGATCTCCGCGAACGATTACATTCACGGCTATCAATTGAACGCCGAGCGCCTCCGGCTCGCAAAACCAGACGCTCTGGTATTGCATCCCGGCCCTATGAATCGCGGCATTGAGATTACGCCCGAAGTCGCCGACGGGCCGCAATCCTGCGTGCTCGAACAGGTGACGAACGGAGTGGCCGTGCGCATGGCGATTCTGTACTTGCTCGTCGCGGGTGAAGTTGAAGGCGGCGCGCATCCCGCGGCACAAGCGACTCCGGCACACGATCGTCGTTCGACGGACCACGTCGCGCAAAACTCAGTTCCGCAAAACAAGGATTTCTAGAATGTTGCTGATCAAAAACGGCCGCGTGGTTGATCCCGCGTCAAAGACGGACGCGCCGAGGGATGTTCTCCTCGATGGCGAGGTGGTGAAAGAAGTTGGCGAGCCCGGGAAATTTGCAGCAATCAAAGATGCTGAAGTGTTCGACGCGGGCGGCATGATGGTCTCTCCAGGGTTCATCGATCTTCATGTGCATCTGCGCGAACCCGGTCAGGAATCATCAGAGACCATCGAAACCGGGACAAAATCCGCGGCGCGGGGCGGCTTTACCGCTGTCTGCTGCATGCCGAATACAAAACCGGTCCACGACAACGCATCGATTACCCGGTTCATCGTCGACAAGGCACGCACGGCTGGCGCGACTCGCGTGTGGCCGATTGGCGCAGCCAGCATCGGAAGTCAGGGCGAAGCAATCGCCGAAATCGCCGCGATGAAGGAGGCCGGCATCGTTGCGGTTTCTGACGATGGAAGGCCAATCGCAACCGCCCGTCTCACGCGACAAGTGATGGACTACTGTCGCTCGCTTGATCTCCCGGTCATCGAACATTCCGAGGACGTTTCGCTTGCCGCGGGCGCAGTGATGCGCGAGGGCGTAACTTCTACTCGGCTGGGGCTGCGCGGCATGCCCGCCGCGGCGGAGTCCGTGTGTGTCGCGCGCGACGTGCAACTCGCGGAGCTAACCGGTGCGCGTCTTCACATCGCGCATCTCTCCGCAAAGGGTTCGCTCGACCAGGTTCGCGCAGCAAAGTCGCACGGCCTGCGCGTCACATGTGAAGTGACGCCACATCATTTCACCCTGATCGACGAAGACGTGCAGTACGATTCGCGGTTCAAGATGAATCCGCCTCTGGCCTCACGCGAAGATCGCGAAGCGTTAATCGCAGGACTCGCCGACGGCGCTGTCGACGTCATCGCAACAGACCACGCCCCGCATGAACCCGCCCTCAAAGACGTCGAGTTCGACCGCGCGCCATTCGGCATTCTCGGTTTCGAAACCGCAATCGCGCTCAGCCTCGAACAGTTGGTTCATAGCAAGAAGATTTCGCTGACACGTATGGTGGAATTGTTCACCACGGGCCCTGCCTGCGTTCTCGGCATGGAGCGCAAACTAGCGGCCGGCGCCCCCGCGGATGTCACAATTTTCTCCACGACGCACGAGTGGACTTACAATGTCAACGACTCTCCCAGTAAGTCCCGCAATTCCCCGTTCGATGGCCGCAGTTTTAGGGGAGCGCCCATGGCCACCATCGTGGCTGGCAAACTCGCCTATCGCCGCTAACCTTCCGGCGTAGCGTAGCGCAGCGTAGGGCGAATCTTCGAGCCCTGCGGCCTGTTGCTGCTCCATGCTGCCTGTTGACGTCTTCGTGTCGCCAATCCTCCAATAACCAAAACGCAGCCTTCTCTTCTGTATGAGCTTCTCTCCGCAGTTTTGCTCTTAGCATGGAAGGAAGCCGAAGTGGCATCCACACTCATGCGCCCTATTTTTCGCATTCTCGGTATGTTTGCGCCGCTCTTTTTACTGGGCAGCACAATGCATGCACAGTCCGAGCGTATCCGCGACTTTCACAGCGACATCCACCTTCTCGATGACGGAACCCTCATCGTAAAGGAAACCATCACCGTTTTCAGCACCGGGAATCAAATTCGCCACGGCATCTACCGCGAATTTCCAACGCGCTACAAAGATCGCCTTGGAAACAACTATGTAGTCGGATTCCACTTAAGCGGCGCTCTTCGCGACGAGCAGCCAGAACCGTCTCGCGTCGAGGACTATTCCAACGGCAAACGCATCTACCTCGGCGACAAGAACATTTTTGTTCCGACCGGCGAACACACCTACGAGCTTTCTTACACAACCAATCGCCAGTTGGGATTCTTCAAGGACCACGACGAACTCCTTTGGAACGTCACCGGCAATGGCTGGGGATTCCCGATTGACCATGCTTCCGCCACTGTCAGTCTGCCTTTCGCAATCGCGCAGAGCGAAGTTTCACTGGACGGCTTTACCGGACCGCAAGGATCGTACGAAAAGAATCTGAGGTCCACAGCACAGCCCGACGGCCAGTTCGAATTCGAAGCGCTACGCCCGCTGCGCGCGAAAGAAGGACTATCGATCGTTCTTTCCTGGAAAAAAGGTTTGATCGCGCCTCCCACTACGCGGGAAACGCTGGATTATTTTTTTACGGACAACCGTGACGCGCTAGTGATGGTCGCCGGTCTCCTTCTGCTGCTTATTTATTACGCGATTGTGTGGTCCGCGGTCGGCCGCGATCCAGCTCGCGGCGTGATCATGCCGTTATACGAGCCACCCGCGAATCTTTCGCCCGCGGCGATGCGGTATCTCATCCGCATGGGATTCGACAACAAAGCTTTCGCCGCGGCGATTCTGGATATGGCCGCGCGCGGCTACTTGAGAATAAGACTGCAGGCGGGTTCCTACACGTTATACCGAACCAAATCCGATAACCGTGCTCTGTCGGCGGATGAGAAACAAGCGGCATCCGTGCTCTTCGATGGCCGCGATCAATTGTGGCTCCACAACGAAAATCACACCGTCATCAGCGCGGGAATTTCTGCGC
>QHYO01000157.1 GCA_003224135.1 Acidobacteriota bacterium
GATCTAGAGTGAGCCTGTTGGCCGTGACGTTTGTGTCCCTGTGGCTTTCGATCTGGAGCCTGGCGGTCGCGGGGCTAATTTTCGGATGTTACGGAGCCTGGAAGGCGGCGTTCGCTTCGCGCTCGCAGGCGGCGCTGCTTGTAGGGAAGGCCGTGGTGTTCACGCTTTTTTCCTTGCCGTTCCTCGCCGGCGAGTGCTTGGGCATCTTCATGCTCATCGGATTTGGCTCATTGTCCCTCGCGGTGTTTCTCTTCGCGAGTATCGGCCTTCACATTCTTTTTCACTTTCTGTTGAAGGCTCCGACGGTCGCGGGACGACGCCTGCTCGACCAGGTAGAAGGCTTCAAGATGTTCCTCAGCGCGGTCGATGGCGATCGTCTGAATCGCGTCAATCCGCCCGAACATACTCCCGAGACGTTTGAAAAATTCCTGCCCTACGCGCTGGCGCTTGACGTTGAACAAGCCTG
>QHYO01000799.1 GCA_003224135.1 Acidobacteriota bacterium
CTTGACCGTGACGTTCTTACTGTCCGCCTTCCAGGTGCAGTGCTGGATTTCTCCCATCATGGTCATGTCCGCCTTTCCTCCAGACCTGAGGTCGAGCATCACCATCCCGCTGGGATTGCTGTACGTTCCTTCGAGTTTGCCTCCGCACGCGGCGTTCGCGAAGCTAAGGCAGATCAACATCAAGGCGAAGAACACGTTCTTAAGAAATGTGCGCGTCATGCGATTCTCCTGAATTTAGTTTCGAAAAACGTCTTCAAAGCCAGAGGGCTGGTTCGAATCTCGATAATTTCGGAAGCCGGCGACCGTCACCTGGTGATGTGCGGCGCATGGCCTTGCCTGGTAGTCG
Organism: Acidobacteriota bacterium; assembly: GCA_003224135.1. Lineage (GTDB taxonomy): Bacteria > Acidobacteriota > Terriglobia > Acidiferrales > UBA7541 > Acidiferrum. The sequence continues at coordinate 347 of QHYO01000799.1, forward strand.
GAGCCCGCTCGATCGGCATGCTCCGCACGCCCTAAGAAAGGCACCGCACCACAAGTCACTCTTCCCTGTGTCCCCTTCAGGTAAGGTTCGGATCACCGCTTCCTACTACACATTGCGTAAAGCAAAATGGAAAACTGTCACGGCTAGAGAAAACAATTCAAGCATCCAGGTTTCCTTGCCCGTTCGACAGACAATCCCGATTCTCGGCCATGGGAGCGTACCTGCGGAGTGGCGTGGAAAGCAGTTGTGTGGTGGCAAGGAGCAGTGGTAGAGTCCCGTCATTCAGTGTGCTGGCGTACTCCCCGTACCCAGCAACTGAGCAAGGATTTGTGGCCTTCTCCTTGCATTGCGTGGATCGCCAGCAAGAACTGTCATGACGCTTCGAAATTTTCAGGGTACACCTGCATTCGGGCCCGGCGAGCAGCACGAAACGCCGGAGCAGCGCCGCGCCTTGGACCACCTCTTCAGCTTGACGTACGAAGAGCTGCGGCGGCTGGCTTCCACGGTAAAGCGCGGAGATCCGGGAATCACACTCAGTCCAACGGCTTTGGTGAACGAGGCGTGGATCAAGCTGGCGAAAACGCCTGGGCTTTCGGCAATGTCGCGCCTTCATTTCAAGCGTATCGCTGCGCGCGCCATGCGGCAGCTGCTGGTGGAAGCGGCACGCCGGCGGCATGCGCGAAAACGTGGCGGCAACGGCGAAGCTATTTTCGTTTCGTTTGACGACTCTCTGGATGGAGCCACCACGTCAGAAAGGGATTTGCTGGCGCTCAACGCTGCGCTCGAAGAGCTTACAAAGGTGGCGCCCAGACAAGCGATGATCGTGGAGAGCCGCTTCTTTGGCGGTGCGGAGATCAGTGAGATCGCAGGGCAGCTCGGCGTCTCGGAAGCGACGATCTTTCGCGAATGGCGGGTGGCAAAGGCGTGGTTGGGAAATGAACTGCGTCGCGACCCATAGGGTTCGGATCCTTCAAGGAGCGAGGAGGGTCTGAATATGGACGAGTCGAAATGGCGACGCATGCAGGAGTTGTTCCACGAAGCGACAGAGCTGCCTGGCACCGAGCACCGCGCCTTTCTGAAGGCCGCATGCGGCGACGATGAGCAACTCATCAACGAAGTGCTCGCTTTGCTCGAGCAGGACGCGCGGGGTGGCTCGCTGCTGGACCGCGACCTCGCGGAGCTCGCTCATGAATCCGTCGAAGAGTCTGATCCTGCATCGCTGCCGCTAAAAGAGCTCGGCCCGTACCGAATCAAGAGAGTACTCGGGGAAGGCGGCATGGGAGTGGTGTACCTTGCCGGGCGCGAGGACCTGGGCAGCCTGGTTGCCATCAAGATCCTTAGAGACGCGTGGTTGTCGCCCGCGCGTCGCCAGCGTTTTGCATCGGAACAACGCACGCTGGCACAACTGAATCATCCGTTCATTGCGCGGCTGTACGACGCTGACACAACGCCTGACGGCACTCCTTTTTTTGTCATGGAGTACGTTGAAGGCGTATCGCTTGTGGAGTATTGCGGCGCGCATAGGTGCCCGTTGCGACAACGGCTGGAACTTTTCAGGGCTGTCTGCGAGGCGGTAGTCTACGCGCATCAACGAGCTGTGATCCATCGCGATCTGAAACCATCGAACATCCTTGTGAAGGACAGCGGGACTGTTCGGTTGCTGGACTTTGGCATCGCCAAGCATCTGGAGACGCTTGGCGAATCGGTCGATCAGACGATGACAGGTCTCCGCCTGATGACGCCCGCATACGCGTCGCCCGAACAGATTCGCGGGGAGCAGGTTGGCATTCAGACCGATGTGTACTCGCTGGGAGTGATTTTGTACGAACTGCTCTCGGGGAAACTGCCGTTCGAACTGTCCAATCGAACCCCGGCACAAGCGGAGCAGATCATAACGCACGAGGACGCCGAGAAACCCTCAGCTGTCGTACAACGAACGCTTAACGCACCCGCAAATAAAGCGCAACACCTCGCGGCGAGCAAATCCGCATGGGCCGAACTGGATGTCCTTTGCATGACCGCTCTGCACAAAGACACCCAGCGGCGATACCCATCGGTCGAAGCGTTACTTCGAGACGTCGATCACTTCCTGAAACAGGAGCCGCTCGATGCCCGGCCAGACACTGCGCGCTACCGAGTCAGGAAGTTCGTCACGCGTAACCGACGATCCGTCGCGGCCGCGACGCTGGTGTTTGTGCTCGTAAGCGGCCTCGTCACGTACTTCACAGTGCGGCTCGCTACTGCGCGAAGCGCCGCAGTTGCAGAAGCCGCTCG
>QHYO01000160.1 GCA_003224135.1 Acidobacteriota bacterium
ATTCCACGATTGCGGCGTCACGATCGCCAATGCCCTCTAGCGCTTCGCCGTGGTGTGCATGATGTTCCCAGTTCGACGGATCGCGCTCCTCGGCCCGTTTGAGCTCGGTGATAGCCGCGGCGAAGTCTTTCTTAAGGAGCAGTACACGCCCAGCAAAACCGAACGCGAGACCGGAGGAATCGTCCAGCGCTTCAGATTTGCGGTATTCAACGAGCGCCGCGTCGTATTCTTTCTGGAATTCGAGAATAAGACCAAGACCGCGGTGGGGAACCGGATTGGCGGGATCGCTGGCCATCACGGTCTGATATTCTGTTTTCGCTTCCGAGAGTCTGCCAACGTTGTAGAGAGCGTTTGCCAGGCACTGATGGCAGATTGGAAAGTCCGGCGCAAGCGCGACCAATTCGCGAAATTCGGTGATCGCGGCTGCGGAATCCGTGTGCATCAGCGCGGAGCCAAGATTCTGCCGGGCGTCGAGGCGCTTGGGATCGCGGCGCTTGACTTCGCGATGCTCACGGATGGCTGCGATGTAATCACCTTCGCTGGCGTAGGCGTTACCGAGGTTGTATTGTGCATTCAGATTGCTCGGGTTCAGGGTGAGCGCCTTTTTGAACTGCGTGGCTGCTCCAGCGAAATCCTGCAGGCTGTCCAACAGAATGCCCAGGCTTCCATATGCGAGGTCGTAGTCAGGCTTGCTGCGGATCGATTCCTGAAATTCCAGCTTGGAAGCATCGAAATTCTGCATTTCCCGCAAGGCGATGCCTGCGCTCCGGTGAGCGACGGCGTCATTGGGATTTTGCTTCAGGGCAGCCTTGGCTGCGCGGAAGGCCTTTTCGGTATCGTCGCTCTCGGCGTAGGCGAGGCTGAGACGCTGCTGGAGTTCCGGAAAATCGGGATCGCTGTTTAGAATCTCAGCGTAGACTTGTCCCGCTTCGGCGAACCGCCGGTCGACAATCAGAATTTCTCCCATGACGAAACCGATTTCGGACTTGCCAGCGCCCGTCGAGAGGTAGTTTTTGAGTTCATTCGCGGCTTCTTGCGTCTTGCCCGAATGAATCAAGCTTCCGGCGTAGCTGAGATGCTGCAAGAGCGCTTGGTCAAACATGGTTTCAGGCTTAGCCGAAGTTACAGGCGTAACCTTTTGCAGCGCGTTGATGACGCGCCCGTCGGCGCTTGCGGTCTGCAGAAGGGAGCGGAAGTTATCGTCAAACGCGAAGGCGATGCCGCGCGACTCTAGGTCATGGATGATGTCCTCGGGGAAAATGCCGCCGGCAACCAGCGCCAGGATTTCACTCTTGCGAAGCGGATGAGAAGGCGTATTAGCAGTAAGGTAGGATCCACAGGCGATAAAAATCATTACCGCAAGAATCGAGATAGTTATTCTTTTGTACATGGGCCCTCCAGGGTGGGTACCAGACTTTCGGGGAATTTATTTGCGCGCGAAGCGCTCGAAGTCGGCCATCTGCCGTTCCATTTCTTCGCGCGCGGCGTCGGCGGCGGAGCGGATGCCCTGGATGCGGAGCTTGAACTCGTCGGCATTCGATGCGCGCAGGAGCGCTTCATCGAGTGTGATGAGTTGTTTGCTGTAGAGATCGAAGAGCGATTGATCGAACGTCTGCATGCCGTACTGTGAGCCGCCGGCGGCGATGGCGTCGTGAATGAGTCGGGTTTTGTCCGCGTTGATGATGCAGTCGCGAACGTAGCCGGTGGCGATCATAATTTCGACGGCGGGGACGCGACCCTGATCGTCGGCGCGGCGCACGAGGCGCTGTGAGACGACTGCTTTCAAAGTTGCGGCCAGTTGCAAACGAATCTGTTTTTGTTCCGGCGGAGGAAAAACCGCGATGATGCGTTGAATGGTTTCCGTGGCGTCAAGAGTGTGCAAGGTTGAGAAAACCAGGTGGCCGGTTTCGGCGGCGAGCAAAGCGGTGGAAATGGTTTCGAGGTCGCGCATTTCGCCGACCAGAATCACGTCCGGATCCTGACGCAGGGCGGCGCGCAGCGCGGTAGAAAAGTTTGCGGTATCCACTTCGACTTCGCGCTGGTTGATGAAGCTGCGCTTGTCGCGGTGAAGAAATTCGATGGGGTCTTCGATGGTGATCAGGTGATCGGAGCGATTGGCGTTGATGCGGTCAATCATCGCGGCGAGCGTAGTGGACTTACCGGAGCCGGTTGTTCCGGTCACGAGCACCAAACCGCGCTGCTCTTCGCAAATTTTGTTGATGATCGGGGGGAGATTCAACTCCTCCGAAGTGCGAATCTTGGTCGGAATTACGCGGAGAACCATGCCGACGTTGCCGCGCTGCTGGAAGACGTTCACGCGGAAGCGTCCCAGGCCGGCCACGCCGTAAGCCATATCCAATTCGGCGCTCTCTTTGAACTTTTGCTTCTGCCGGTTAGTCATCATGCTGAATGCCATGGAGAGCATTTCTTCCGGCGTGATGCGGGGAACATCGGTGATGGGATTTAGCACGCCGTCCACGCGCAGATAGGGATGATTACCGACTTTCAAGTGCAAGTCGGAGGCTTTTTGCTCTACGGCGCGGCGAAGGAGATCGTCGATGCTCAGTGCCATGAGAAGTTCTCAGTTCTAAGTTTGAATTCGGCAGTAAAAGCCGGCGCGACCCGTCTTGGAACTTTGATTCGATACGCTTTTCTGTCAGGGCTTGTAAAACAAACGCTGAAACCCTGGCCCAGCGCGAAAGTAGCATTGCACCGTTAAGCGGGCAACAAAGTCGTACAGGTGGGTAGCCGGCTAGTTACCCTGCGCGATGGGACAGGAGGCAGGGCGGTCGCATTTTGGGACTAACGCTCTACTGTTTCTCTTTTGCGGGTGCGTCTTTCTTTTCTGGTTTTTTCTGGAGGTCCTCCGTCCAGGGAGGAATAACGCCCACAAAGCGCGCGTAGGCGATGGATTGCCCAAGATGCTCGGCGCCGTGGCGCACGATGAATAGTACGACTCCGCGTTCGGTGTTTTTTCCGCCGAACCAGTCCATGCTCTTTTCCAGATCGGCGTCGGACATGGCGGTGATGGCCTTTTTCGCGTGAGCGAAAGATTCTTTCAGCGTGGAGACGACCTTGGTCTTGTCCGTCGTGGATTTCTCCAACTCTTTGATATTCAGCCCAGCGGGAGGAGGCGTTCCAACCAGCTTGTAGAGGTTGTAGTTGGCTGCGCTGACGTGCAGAAATACTTCAGCGAATGAGCGGGTGCTGGGCGAGGGACGCCAGTTGTACTTTTCTGCGGGAATTGCTTCGGCCAGGCGTGTGAACTTGCTTTCCTGCACGATGACTTCCGCCAAGACTTCCGAGCGATATCCCGTGACGCCGGGAGTGCCGTCTTTGTAGGGATTTACCTGCGCTGCAGCCGGAACGATCGCAGCTGCGAGCACAATAGCACACAAAGACCAGCGGATGCGACTCATCGAATCCTCCCTGCAAGTGCTAGCAGTCTAGCCCTTAAATTGGAACTTACAACTGTTTCTTGCCATACAGAGCGTCGTAGATGAGCCCGGCGAGAAAACCGCCGGCGAGCGGACCGACCCAGTACACACCCTGATTCGCCCAGTGAGAACTGGCGAGCGCTGGACCGAACGCGCGCGCAGGGTTGAGAGCTGCTCCTGTGAACG
>QHYO01000161.1 GCA_003224135.1 Acidobacteriota bacterium
CTTCACCGCTGGTTGAGGCGGCGCGCGTGGCGCCAGTCGCTTTACTCGCGATCACTACCAGCGCGCCGGTGATCACAGATTCCGATTTGTCCAGGACTGTCCCTTGAATCGTGCCGCTAGCTGTGGCTTGGCCGAATGTGGCAGAGCTACCGGCCAGAAGAGTCCAAGCAGCTATTAATGTAAACAGAGTAATTCTTCGCATTCATCCTACCTTTCGTAAAGAGAGTGGCCGTTCGTTTAGTGAAGAACTTAGTGAAAGAACCGTTCAGCCGGGCGATGCGTTAAGGACACACCACTTCCCAAGGCTTGCAACAGGTCGTTGAACCAAGATCCCGAAACGTTGTTCGTCCTGCTAGATGGAAAGGTACCGATCAGATGAATCGCTCTGTTACCCGTCTACCCAGTCAAAAAGGAAACAGAACGGAACCTTCTCGCCCCCCGGCGAGTGGACCTGGCACCCCCTGTTGTAGGTATGGACTAGCAATCCTTTCGCCATTCTCAATTTTTCCTAAGCCGATAATTTTGAGCAATTTAGAGCAAACTGAGAATGAATTATTTACAAATTTCAATCGAAAAATGACAAATTGGATTCGTCATATACATACTTTCATATACTTGTGCGGACATCGGCATCTGCTAAGCGTCTGCGCACCGTCGTTTGGCATATTTGTCCTGTGTGGCAGGCGCACAGCACAGACACGGCACGACGCTTCGCCGAAATCGACGGGACCGTGGACGCAAATTTGATGTTCTTGACATAGCGGCGCTTACGCGATATGAAGACGGCGACCAGGGCTTTTTTTCTGAAGACCTGACGCATTTGTTCGCTCATCTGGGCGAGCGTCACAGGGGGGTACTCAGGGAGCAACTGGCGCGGATTACGCAATCGAGTTTTCGGTTTCAAGTCGGGGTTTGTAGTTTTACTTCAGGGCCTGCAAGTACAGGCCCTGAAACCCTGGAACCCGGTTCGCTTTGGAGTTCCGCCTCAAGGCTCAGCTTTGCCTCGGCGGCGCGCTATTCAGGAGGAAGCATGGCAAGCCGCACGACTGCAATTGCATTGGACGGAACGAGCGAGCACGGTCTGTGGCGAGTCATTCTCGCCTCGTCCGTCGGCACGATGATCGAGTGGTACGACTTTTATATTTTTGGAAGCCTTGCCGCAGTCCTTTCACTGAAGTTTTATCCTCCCGGAAACGACACGTTCGCTTACATCGCGTACCTGGCAACGTTTGCCGTCGGATTTCTGGTGCGACCGTTTGGCGCGCTTTTCTTCGGGCGAATCGGCGATCTTGTCGGGCGCAAGTACGCGTTCCTGGTGACGCTGTCCATCATGGGAGGTGCGACGGCTCTGATCGGACTCCTTCCCACGTATCAAACGGCGAAATGGTTCGCGCCGATCACGCTGATTGTGATTCGCGTTTTGCAGGGATTGGCGCTTGGCGGCGAATACGGCGGAGCGGCGGTCTACGTTGCGGAGCACGTTCCTGACAAAAAACGCGGTTACTACACCAGCTTCATCCAGATCACGGCGACATTTGGTTTGTTCGTTTCTCTGATTGCGATTCTGCTGACGCAGCAGAGCATGAGCAAGGAAAGTTTCAACGCGTGGGGCTGGCGCGTGCCGTTTCTCGCTTCCATTCTCCTTGTAACAATCTCGCTTTATGTTCGCTTGAAGATGAAGGAATCACCAATCTTCACGCAAATCAAGAGCGCCGGGATGGCCTCTGCGCAACCGCTCAAAGATGCGTTTACGAAGTGGGACAACTTGAAGCGGGTGTTGATTTCGCTCTTCGGCGCGACGGCGGGACAAGGCGTCGTGTGGTACACCGGACAGTTCTACGCGCTCTTCTATCTGCAAACTATTTTGAGAGTCAACGTTAAGCAGGCAAACATTATCGTGGCGATTGCACTGCTTTGCGCGATGCCGTTCTTTACGGTATTCGGCGCGCTCTCCGACAAGATCGGACGCAAGTGGTTGATGATGGCGGCATGCCTGATCGCTGTTGTGACGTACATTCCCATCTACCATGCCATGCATGACGCCGCAGGAAACAACGTTGAGACCGTAGCTCCAGCCAAAGACAAGGCCACGGGGGCCACGAAGCTGACGGCAATGACGACCGACCTAAAAACCGGGGCACTGGTTCCGGCAAAGGAAGCGCCGTCGCCGAATGTGCCCAAGTTAGTGCTACTGGTTTTTATTCAGGTAATTTACGTGTGCATGATTTACGGGCCGATCGCAGCGTATCTCGTGGAAGCGTTCCCGGCGAAGATTCGCTACACGTCGCTATCGCTTCCATATCACATCGGAAACGGTGTGTTTGGCGGGCTGCTGCCGCTGATTGGATTATGGAGCTGCGCAGCAACGGGTAACATTTATGCCGGATTGTATTACCCGATGACCGTGGCCGCTTTGACGTTCGTCGTTGGTAGCCTGCTACTGAAGGAAACGCACGGAACGCGCATCTGGGACGAGGTCGGAGTCGCGAAGCCCGGAGTGCCCGTATTGCGCAACCCAGCGGATTGACTCGCTCCACTTTCCGGTAGCATCATTTTTTGTCGAACTCTATTAGGCGGACTGGTGGCTGCGAGGGCGCGGTCCGGCCTCGTGACACAATTCAACGCGACCCCTCGTGCACTCTGATCGTTTCCGGGAAAGGAATTTTCCGCCGTGGCTAAATCTCGTCCGAAAGAAATCAAGAAGTCCAACGCAAAACCGCAAACGAAGAGCGCAGCCGCGGTCAAGCCCGCAATGGAACCCAAGTCGAATGAGGCACAGATTGCGGTTCACTGGAAGGAAGAGGAACTGTTTCGTCCGCCCGCGAGCTTCATTGCACAGGCGAATCTTGTCGATCCGACCTTTATCGACTCGTTTCGTGAAGAGAAATTTCCGGAATGCTTCCGGCAGTACGCGGATCTTCTGGAATGGGACAGCTACTGGCATACCACGTTGGATACGGAGCAACCTCCGTTTTGGAAGTGGTTCGTCGGCGGGAAGCTGAACGTCTGCTACAACTGCGTGGATCGGCATCTGGCCACGCACAAAAACAAGGCGGCGTTTATTTTTGTTCCGGAACCAGAGCAGGAAGCGCCGCGAGTTTTGACGTATCGAGAGCTTTATGTTCGCGTGAACGAAACTGTCGCGTGACAATCCACATGCCGATGATTCCTGAATTGCCGATCACGATGCTGGCATGCGCGCGTCTTGGCGTTGTCCACTCCGTGGTGTTTGGCGGATTCAGCGGCGAAGCCTGCGGACTGCGCGCCGCCGATTCTGGCAGCCGCATCTTGATTTATGCTGATGGATATTGGCGCAGCGGAAAATGGGTCGATCACAAGGGCAACGCGGATATTGCGATCGAGACAGCAAAAAAAGAGGGCCAGGAAATTGACAAGGTGCTCGTCTGGCGGCGGAATCCCGGAAGGACGTCGTCTGAAGCAGCGATGGTCATGGGCCGGGATTTCATTGTTGAAGAAGTTTTGCAGGATTACGTGGGCAAAATCGTTGCACCGGTTTCGCTCGACGCCGAAGCGCCGCTCTTCCTGATGTACACCAGTGGCACAACCGGAAAACCGAAAGGATGCCAGCATCGCACGGGCGGATATCTGGCGTACGTCGCAGGAACATCGAAATATTACCAGGACATCCATCCCGGGGACGTTTACTGGTGCATGGCGGACATTGGCTGGATCACTGGGCACTCATACATTGTGTATGGACCGCTTGCGCTCGCCGCTACGAGCGTTCTCTACGAAGGAGTGCCGCAATTTCCGGACGCGGGCCGTCCGTGGCGCATCGCCGAACGACTCGATGTGAATATTTTCCACACTTCGCCGACCGCGATACGCATGTTGCGTAAAGCCGGACCGGACGAACCCGCCAAGTACAACTACAAATTCAAGCACATGACGACTGTGGGCGAACCGATCGAGCCGGAAGTGTGGCGGTGGTATTTCGACGTGGTTGGGAAGGGCAACGCGGTTATTGTTGACACCTGGTGGCAAACGGAAACGGGCGGCTTTTTGTGCACAACAAAGCCCGCGCTCGATCCGATGAAGCCCGGGAGCGCAGGGCCGGGGACGCTCGGAATTTATCCTGTGATTTGGGATGAAAACGGCAAAGAGGTGAAGCCCGGGCAGAATGCAGCGGGCAATATATGTATTCGGAACCCGTGGCCGGGAATCATGCAGACCATATGGGGAGATCCCGAACGCTTTACGAAGCAATACTATTCGAAGTATTGCAAGGATGCGAATAGCACGGACTGGCGCGACTGGCCGTACTTCGCGGGCGATGGCGCGATGATTTCCGCTGACGGCTACTACCGCATTCTTGGCCGCGTAGATGACGTGATCAACGTCGCCGGGCATCGTCTCGGCACCAAAGAGATCGAATCCGCCTGCCTTACGGTGACGGAAATCGCCGAAGCTGCGGTCGTACCGGTGGTTGACGAAATTAAAGGGCGGGTGCCCGAAGTTTATATTTCGATCAAGCCGGGCCTTCATCCGAATAAACAGGTGATCGACAAGGTCATGCACACCATCGAAACGATGATCGGAAAGATCGCGCGCCCGAAGCGAATCCATGTGGTGCCGGATATGCCGAAAACGCGGTCGGGCAAGATCATGCGTCGCGTGCTTGCCGCGATTTCTAATCGCATGCATACCGGCGACATCACGACGCTCGCGAATCCGGATATCGTTGAGCAAATTCGTGAACTCGTTCAGGGGCGGGACGCGACGCCGCTTAGCGAGGGCCCGGCGGACATCAAACTTTTTGGCGAAGAACAGTAGAATTGTTTAAAGGTGAGATGCCGGGTAATCGCACGAGCCGCGCGACGCATCGTTCGCCAACGACGGTCACGACTTGAACGGATTAACCACCCGCACGCCGCCTGATATTTGTACGTGATTAAGATCTTCTGTGTAGAGAATTTCTGCACCAGAACTGTGCGCTGCATTGATAATCAGGCCATCCCGAAAAGAAACCTGATATTGCTCCTCAATTTCGAGTGCACGCAACACCGAGTCTCCATTGTTCACAAAGACTTCCCACTCTTGAAGCTCGGTGACGATCTTACGGATTTCAATTCCGGGGAAAAACGGTTTCCTGAGCTGGCCAATGGAACCCAGAGGAGGTCCGGTCAGAGTTATTTCGCACCGCATTGGGCTTGCACGGCTTGGAGTACGTCGGCGTCGAATTGGGCGCTGCTCCATCCACGTGAGGAGCAGACCTGGGTTGCGGTTAAGCCGAGCGCCCCGCGGAAATCCGCTCCATCGAGTTGTGCGCCGTCCATCGGGGCATCTCGCAACACTGCTCCCTGGAAAGTAGCGCCGCGTAGACCCGTATTCCGCAAGTCCGCGCCGAGCAGAATCGTGCCTTTGAATTGCGCTCCGGCAAATTGGGCGCCAGTCAGCTTCGCTCCGGAAAAATCCGTCAACTCGAGATTCGCCAGCGAAAACTCGGCTTCCTGCACTTGCGTGTCGCGCATGTCACTGCGCGTCAAATCCGCGCGCAGCCAATTGGTGTGACGCAAAGATGCGCCGTAAAGCGAGGCGCCGGCAAGTTTTGCTCCTGCGAAACTTGCGTTCTCGAATATCGAGTAAGTCATATCGCTGCCACGAAGGTCCGCGCCAGTGAGGTTCGCGTCTTTACCATCCGCGGAGATGAATAGAGCGTGGTCGGCCCGGGCGTGGTCAAGCACAGCATCACGAAGGTGCGCCTCGCGAAGGTTGGCGTTGCGCAAATCCGCCTCGGTCAGATATGCGCCGACTAACCGCGCTCCGGCGAGCACGGCGCGATACGCTCTCGCATAGCGCAAGCTATTTTCATTCAACTTGGCGCCAGCACCGTCTCCTGGCGCGTCGTTTGCACTTGCGAGGCGCGCCCGTGGCGAAACGAGAGTCGCTTCGATCAAATCCGCATAAGGACGATAACCCACCAGCCGGAACGCTTCGGCCGCCCAACGTCTGGGACTTGCGCTGAAATATCTGCGCGAGGCGTCTGAATCCGCCGGGACACCCAGGATCACGCCGCACGAAAGCAGCAGCAAAATCAGTCCGGCCGCAATGGGCGCACGCAAGGTCAGAAACGCCATGCGAGCGACGCTTCGCGAACTTGGACGCCGCATTTCACCGCTGCGAATCACGCGGCTCACAACCGAGGGCAGCCCTGTCGCCACGCTGACGCTGAGCATAAAAAACAGAACATGTAACGAAGTGCCCCGCATATCCTGGCGCACGAGATAGCGGACCCATAGCAAGACTGTCGTGGCAGGCACGGCCCAATAGGCGAGCGACGTAGCGATTACGTTTTCCATCCAGGACACAGGAGTCTTGGTTTCACGGAGCCAACGGAAGTGGCGCCGCACGAGACCCATCAAATACCAGGGCCCGCCGTGCTCTACGGTTTGGCCATCCGGAAAGACCGCCGGCAAAGCCGCCATACTGCTCCAGACGCGGAGGAGTAGAAACTGGAACCGCACAAACAGAACAAGCAACAGGATCGGTGCGATCAAATAGAAACCGTTGATGGGAAGGATATTCCCCAAGCGCGAGACTGCAATGGTCTGGCCATCCAGAATCAAGCGCGGGTCGCTGGTGGTAGCGACGCAAAGCGCGCACAATGCGCAAACCGTGAGCATCAGAAAATAAAACCACCGGGCGCTGCGAGTCGCTTCCCAGACTGCTTTCGATCCGTCAATCGAGGAAATTGTTTCGGGCAGCATGGCATCGTACAAATTTGCGCCGCCCAACCGGCCTAACCACAGGCCCTCGGCACCATATAATGTTGCGCCCATCAGGTTCGCGCCGCGCAGTTCCGTTCCCAGGAGATTTGCGTTGCACAAGTCCGCCTGTACCAGCGAAGCATGGCGAAGATTCGCCATCGAAAGATCCGCGCCGCGCAGATTCGCGCGCTGCAGAAAGGCACCCTGCAGATTCACGCCGGTAAGATCGGCGTTCTCGAGATTTACGCCGCACAAATCCGCTTTTGTTCCGCCTTCGCCACCGGTCTCGACCCAGATTCTGTGCTGGTCGAGAATCGAAGCAAGCTCAAGCAACCACCCGCCTTGCGAGGGCTCGGCAGTTTTGGAGGTGTCACTGCTTTCGTGGGCATCGACTTCGGCGTGCTCGATGGCTGCAAGTTCAGTTTCTACACTTTTGGTTTGGGTTGGCTCGGCTTGCGCGCTCTCGACCTCAATGGTGTCAACTTCGCACGGGGACGCATCGTCGATGGCAGTCTGTTTGTCTGACGGCGCTTCCGTTTTTACGAGTTCCGCGATCGCGCTCTCCATTTCCGCAATTCTCTTGAGCGCATACAACTCCTGCGGCGTAGCCATTCTTTCTGTTTGCGGTTCTTCTGAGGTCTTTGGCAGTAACATTTTTCTTGGCAGATTGCGACCGCGGAGCGGTCAACCTTTCTTGTGCTGCGCCATTACGCGAGCCGATTGTCCGGCAGGCTTTACCCATCGAAAGTGTGCCGATTGTGCAGACGGGCACGCATCGCTAGGCAGCGGTCATAATCGCCGACTGATTGAAAAATGTCTCCTGCTCTGAAGGACAGGAGGCGCAAATGCAGCATTGCCATTCGTTTCATCAACTGTCGCAGTGTTTCTGGGGACATACCTTCAGCAGCTAAGCGGCACCACAATCCGTAAATCTTTGAGCGGTCACGCCTTAATACGCATACCAAAATCTGTATCTCATCCTAGGACTTTCGTTCGCTGTTCCGCTAGACCGCGAATGCAGACCCAAAACGGCTGAGCCCAAACCGTCCGCAAGGTCAGTTGCCGGAGAACGCCTCCTTCCGGTACTTTCCGCTCGCAGGTTGCAATGCATGTTCTCCTGCGACGTAACCGAAGCGATGTGACGCAGGTAGACAAGAGAAAGTGCAGATGCCAACTACACATTCAAACGCGACTCGCAGAACGGCTAGCTGCATCCGCGCGAATCGACGCGCGGGATTTTCTCTTATTGAACTGACCATGACGCTCGCCATTGGCATCATCCTTGCCGCACTGGCGGCCCGCTGTGAGATCCGCCATTCAGTATTTCCGGGTCCGCTCCGCGGCTTCCAGTATCGCCGGCGCAATTCAATCGACTCGCTATCGAGCGATTTTTGACGCGTGTCCTTACAACATCACACTCAACAAGACGGCAAATACTCTTCAGGTTGGCAGCGAGACAGCGTCGGGAAACACGTGCGCGCAGGTGTATACGATCAAGCAGGGCGGCACTACCACGACCATTACGATCGATAACACGCTGAATACAACGACGGTTGTTGCTGGCGGGACCACGTTGAACATCGTGGGCGTACCAACTCAGAAAGATCCTTCGACAGGCGCAGTAATGCGCGACGCTACGCTTGTGGATGGAGACATTACTTCCCTGTCGGGGCCGGGCCAGGGAGTTGCGGCGATCCAGGACAATACGGCATTGACGATTACCGCTGCGAAGGACGTTACCGTCACCGACGATATTCTTTATAAGACCCCGCCCGTCACCACGACGCAGAATCAGATTCCCGGAGCACCCGCGGACACTTTAATTCCCGGAAACGATCATGGGCAGGTGCTCGGTATCTTCACGGCAAAGAGCGACGTCCAGATGGACAACAAACAATCGAACGGCAATCTGGAAATCGACGCCTCGATCGCCATGATTTCGCAAGGCGGCACCGGCGGCTGGATCAACATCGGCAATCACATCGATACTCTTGTGCTCATGGGCGGCCGCATCGCGAATCAAGCCAAGAGCGGAAATACAACGACGCGGAACATCTTCTTCGACCGGAGATTTGCGCAAAACGGTTTCGCGCCGCCCTGGTATCCCTCCACCACGGTGCAATCGAGCGCCTCTTACTGACGAGCTTTCCGCGAAGACGGTGCACCCGAGCGGCAGCCTCCCCCCAGGCTGCCGCTCCTTCTTTGGATATATCCAACAACCGAACCATCGGGCCTTGCGGTGCGTAGTCTCAAAATGGGAGAGTCCAGGCTGAAGGCCAAGCCCACGGGAAAAGTCGCGGGAGCTAAGGCAGGATTCATCTTGCGAGGAGCGCGGGAAGCGGAAAAAGATGCGTCTGTTTCTTGCGAGGACACGCAGAGCCTGGAATGGAAAAGAAAAATGCCGGGGCGCTTCGCTGAGGGGCCAAGGCACCCCGGCTTTATCCTGCCCGCCTCCGCAGTGAGCGAGCAAGAAAACCGTGAAATTCCTAGAGAAACCGAATTACTTTTCTTCGTCGCCGCGCAAAAATTCGTAGCGTTCGATGGCGGCAACCACTCCGACGGACGTTTCGTCGCGGGACTCGGTGCGCTGAACGCGGCCGAGGCAGCGAACGCGGACCGGACCGGCGAGAGTGATCTCGTTAGGAAGCGTTAGAAGGATCTCAACTGGTGAACCTTCCTTCACATCTTTTCCGAGGTAGAAGTAAACCCCACGCGAGCTGACGTCGCGGGATTCTGTGCTGGTTTCCCCAACAGCTGCTCCGGTGGTCCAACGGACCGTGAGAGGGAGCCGCATGGTAAAGCGTTGGGTAGTGCGGCGTTCTGAGCCCGACAAGGGAGAACCTCCTCGATGAAGGATGAGTGTAGCGGGAGCGGGTCTACTGGACAATAGCCCAACAGGTACAAAATCTGTTCGCTAGCGGACGGTACGAAGGTACTAGGAGAACGCTGCACTGACGGCGAATCGTTTTCGGAGCTGCTGGCAATTCGATCGGATTCCGTTCAGGGACATGCAGGCCGCGGCCAGGCATTTTTCAACATGGGGCGTTACGATGAGGCAAGCGAAGACTTTGTCGCAGCCGCGCGGTCGCGGCCGGCACCCGAGCTATTGCTGATGGCGGGCAAATCGATGGAAGCGGCGGGAAAATTTCCTCAGGGGGCGGAGGCCTATCGACACGCTCTAAATGGGAATGCCGCACTGGCTGAAGCGAGGGAACGGTTGAATTTGCTTGAGGAGCGACACTCACCACCAGCTGCAAGCCACAAAAGGTAGACCGCGGAGGTCGATTTCGGCGAAGCGAGTGGATGAATCAGCCTGACGCAAGCGGGCAGAGGACTTTCGGTCCTTTCTCTCGTCATGCCAGATCGAATGGTATATTTTGGGCCGGTACATCGGGAGCTGCCTATGAAAACCTTTTGCTGCGTCGTCTTACTGTTGGCGTCTCGTGCTCTGGCTCAAGACAATGAACTGCTGCGCCATTGGGACTACGATAAGGGCGCGCCTCTAAACGTCAAGCAAGCTGGGATCGAGGAGCGAGACGGAGTAACGATTCATGACATCACTTTCTCAACTCCTGTCGGCGATCGCGGCGCAGCGGTTGGACCCAACGGCGGCGTTGTTCCCGCCTACCTAGTAGTTCCCTCTGGAAAGGGACCGTTTCCGGCAGTGATCTATGGCCACTGGTGCATGCCCGGATCAGAGAAGAAGAACCGCACTGAGTTTCTCGAGGAAGCGCTTGTCCTGGCGCATTCCGGAGTGCTCTCCTTGCTGCCCGATCATGTGATGGTGCATCCGGGGTTCGTGGAGGACAACACACCGATGAACGAGAAGCGGATCGCCGTGGAGCTCCAGCAGAGCGCGAACCTCCGTCGCGGCGCAGACCTTCTTCTCGCGCGCAAGGATGTCGATCCAAAGCACATAGCCTACGTCGGCCACAGCTGCGACGCGACTGCAGGCGGTTTCCTGAGTGGCATCGACAAACGTTTCAAAGCCTTTGTGCTCATGGCGGGTGACCTTTCCGACGAAGTCGACAAGACAACGAAAGAGTTTCAGGAGTATCGGCAGAAAGTCGGACCGGAAAAACTGGATGCATTCATGAACAAATTCGCCTGGATGGATGCGGGCAAATATGTCAATCACGCAGCGCCCGCGGCTATGTTTTTGCAGTATGCAACGGACGAGCCGTTCTTGAGTAGCGATACAGCGAAGCGCTATTTCGAAATCGTTAGCGAGCCCAAGAAACTCAAGATCTATGAAGCGCCGCACGCGCTCAACGCCGAAGCCACGCGCGATCGCATCGCTTTTCTTGCGGAGCAGCTTTCCTTTAAGCGCCCGGAGACGGCCGCCATAGCGGCGATACGGACTTTAGTTCAGCCCCCGTGGCCAAAGGCCCCGCAATAGGTAGTGTGAAGGAACCGACCCGAAGGTCGGCCGCCACAAAAGCAAGAAAATCGCGCTCCGGGTGGGAGACCGATTTAAGTGTGGTCGATCAGGCGGTGATGGATTGTTGTGAAGGTGATTCTTGACGGTTTGCTCGGAGATAAAAAGTTTTTCGCCGATTTCCTTGTTGCGAAATCCTTGAGCGACCAATTGAACGATCTCCTTTTCGCGGTCGGAGAGCAGCGGTTTTTCACGGCGCGGACCGGATTCGGATGACTTCGAAAAGGCTTTCATCACCTCCGCAGTCATACGGTTATCGAGCCAAATTTCCCCCGCATAGACACGTTGAATGCTCTTGACGAGAAGATCGGTGGCGGACTGTTTCAGCACCACGCCACGCGCACCAAGGCGCATGGCGCGGACAACATCGCGGTCGTCTTCAGCGGCGGTGAGGACGATAACTCGCGTGGGCAACTGATCAAAATTCACTTCTTCGAGAACGGCGAGGCCGTCTTTATCAGCTTGATGCACTCTGTGCCGTTTTGGGCTTCGCCGACGATGACCATTTCTTCGTCGCCATCGAGAAGTTTGCGCAATCCGTCGCGGAAGATCGCGTGATCGTCCGCCATGAGAACCCGAATCTGTTGTTTTGTTTTCGCCATATTTAACTCAGGGTTTGTAAAACCAGCCCTGAAACCCGTTTTAACGCAGGGTTTGTACGACAAACCCCGAAACCCGTCAGCCCAGCGGAATCTCGATCGTCAGACGAGCCCCATGCCCCGGGTTCGACTCTACAGTCAAAGCCCCGTTGACGGTACGCGTGCGCTCCTTGATGGAAATCGGACCAAGCCGCAGACGGTCGAGTTCATCCCCGGTAAACTTTCCGGCAAAACTAAAGCCTTCGCCGTTATCGTCCACTACCAGAAGCAGGTGGCTGTCGTCCTGCGAAAGTTTTACCACGACATGGGATGCCTTCGCATGCTTTTTTATGTTGTTGAGTGCTTCACGGTAAATCTGGAAAATCTCTCGGCAGACGCGGTCCGGAGCTCGTAAATCGGCGGAATCGAGCAGTAAATCAAGGGCCAGGCTGGATTCATTGCGGAAACGCTCGGCAAATCCGCGCATCAAGTCGACCAAATCGGCAGACTGAACGCGAACAGGGCGAAGATCGGTGACAAAGCTGCGAAGCTCCGCGGATTCATTTCTTACGGTCTGCTGCAGGCCGGCCAGGGCAGATTCGGCATGGTCGGGGTACAAGGCCACGCGGCGGCGAAGAACGTCCAGCTGAATTTCGATGCTGAGCAGGGTTTGCAGGATTCCATCGTGAAGATCTCGGGAAATGCGCGAGCGCTCGCCTTCGATTGCGCGCGCACGAAGGTGGCGAAGAAGGAAAACATTTTCGAGCGAAGGGCCGACATGGTGTGCCACGCGCTCGAGCCAGGCAAGATCTTCCTTGTGAAAAGGACCGTTAGGGCGCTTGCCGTTGACGAGAAAGAGCCGCCCCGCCGGCTTATCGTTCTGGTCGAAAGCTACCGTCATAAACGACCGGATGCCGAACTCATGTTGCGTTGTACCGGGAAGGCGCGGGAGATTTCCAATGGTGCGGCTGTTGCGTCGGTCCCATCCAAAGCCGGAACCCGCGCCTTGCAGGGAATTCCAGCAAACGGTGGCGTCCATGTCGTCAAGCAAGAAACCGTCCGCGCGCGCGAGCGCCAGGCTGTCCGGCGAGAGGCGTTCGCTTTCGCCGCTTTTAAGGCGCCAGAGGAAGATGCGCTCAAGATCCATGTCACGGAACAAGAGAAAAGCCTGCTCGGCGTGAAACGATTGCGCGAGCTCTTCGAGGAAGAGGCGCAGGGATTCAGCGAGGCCTTGTTCCACCTGCATGGTGGCGGTAATGGAAGAAAGAAAATGGCTTTGCGAAGCGAAGCGGCTGCTGCGATCGCCCAGGAACGCGAGCCCGGCGCCGGAAGTAAACATCGCGAAGACAATAGCGATCCACGTAAAAACATGAAAACCGTGCGCTTCGCGCTCGACAACGTTCACGAGCGTAATCACCAGCGCTAGAACGGCAGCAATCGGCATGGCCGTGCGAAGTCCCCAGCGGCTGCCCGCCGCATACGAAGCAAAAAGAAATGGGAACCAAGTGGGCACTGCAAATGGACTGACGTAGATGAGAACGATAATGAGTGCGAGATCGATTGCGAGCGGAGCGGACCACTCGCGCCGACCGTTCAGGACAAGGTCGATTGCAGCCAGGGCAAGGCCATAGAGAAGATAGCCGAAGAGAAAATAAAGACATCGATGCGCGTCGATGGATGCGGGCCATTCCAGTATGGCGAGAATCGAAAGAAGGATGATGATCGGGCGCGCATAGAGGATTTGCCGCTCGAGGTGGCGGCGATCGGACTCATGGGGACTCATCGGGGGCTCATGCGCGGGGACGCAATTCCTCCCGCAAGTTTAACAAGCGGCTAGCGAAGCTGCGGAAGAGATACGCGAGGAGTTGCTAGTTTGCAAAGAGAGGGAAACGGCCGCGCCACAGAATCGCCGCGATCGCGTGTTTTGGGCTGTGAAATGTCGTGCTAAACTACGAACGAGTGGTGGGAGTAGCTCAGCTGGTAGAGCGCCGGTCTGTGGCACCGGATGTCGCGGGTTCAATCCCCGTCTCCCACCCCAATCACCATTGGTTCTGCCTGCAAATTCTTACACAAAACAGCGGGTTAAAGGCCATCGGTTTCCATCGACAACTCGGGCCGTCTTAGCGATGCCAATCACGCTTGTGGGAGGCATTTTCATGCTCGGTATGACTTTTAAGATTAGTTTGCTCGGCTCGGGTAGCGTATTGTTGGCCGGACTTATCCTTG
>QHYO01000162.1 GCA_003224135.1 Acidobacteriota bacterium
GATCCCTTGTGTTGCAATTCGGCGGCGCTGCCGGAACGCTCGCTGCCCTCGGCGATCGCGGCCCTCAAGTTGCCAAATTCCTCGCGGAAGAACTCACCCTGCCCCTTCCGCGCATTCCGTGGCACGCGCAACGCGAACGCATTTCCGAAACTGCCGCAACGTTGGGCCTGCTTTCCGGCACCATGGCGAAAATCGCGCGCGACCTCTCCTTATACATGCAAACAGAAGTTGGCGAACTTTCTGAGCCACCCTCCGCTGGCCGCGGCGGTTCATCCACCATGCCTCACAAGCAAAACCCCGTGGCTGCAGCGGCTATCCTTGCGTCCGCAATGCGTGTGCCCGCACTTCTCAGTACTGTATTCTCCGGACTCTCCGGAGAATACCAACGCAGCCTCGGCGCTTGGCAGTCGGAATGGGAAGTTGTTCCTGAAATCGTGCGGCTCACGGCGGGCGCATCGCATCAACTCGCATGCTTGTTGCCGCGACTCACGATAAGTGCCGAAAAAATGCGCGCAAACCTCGACCTCACGCACGGCCTGATTTACGCTGAAGCGATTTCGCTTGCTCTCAGTGAAAAACTCAATCGCGGTTCAGCTCACAAGTTGGTGGAATCCGCCTGCCGCCGGGCGCAATCAGAGAAGCGTCATTTGCGCCTCATTCTTGCCGAAGATCCCGACGTAAGGAATATTCTGAACCCCGAAAGTCTTACAAGCCTCTTCGAACCGGCCAATTATCTCGGCTCTGCCGATACATTCATTGAAACAGTACTCGCCGCGGCGCGCACCCAATCCACCCGAAAACACGCTGCTCAAGGATAAATCGCATGCCTTTCGCCGATCTACCCAATATACGCATTCATTACGCGCTTTCCGGCGATCGCTCCCTGCCGGCGCTCGTGCTTTCCAATTCGCTTGGCACAAATCTCTCCATGTGGGACTTGCAAGCGCCGCCATTCGAAAAAAGCTTTCGCCTCCTTCGTTATGACATGCGTGGTCACGGCCAGTCCTCCGTCCCGCCGCCCCCTTATTCCGTCCCGGAGCTGGCCGCCGACGTCTTATCTCTCGTGGACTCTCTCGGAATCGACCGGTTTCATTTCTGTGGGATTTCGGTTGGCGGGATGATTGGCATGTCTCTCGCCCGGAAGGCTCCGGAGCGTCTGGAAAAACTCGTTCTCTGCAGCACGGCCGCAAAAATCGGCACGCTCGAATCTTGGAACACGCGCATCGAGACCGTTCGAACGCAGGGCATGAAAGAGATCGCACGGACGACGCCGGCGCGTTGGTTCACACCCTCTTTTCAGGCAAATTCCCGAGACCTCGTCTCCGCAATCCTCAAGGCGGTTGAGTCGATGAACCCGGAAGGTTACATCGGCGGATGCTGCGCTGTCAGGGACTTTGACGCGCGTGCCATCGTCTCCGACATTCGAATTCCGACGCTGGTGATTTCCGGAACTCACGACCCGGCCACGCCGGCTTCCGATGGCCATTTTCTCGCGGACCATATTCCCGGCGCTCACTACGCCGAGTTGCATGCCGCACACATTTCGAATATCGAAGATTCCGCGCGCTTCACCAGCGAAGTTCTTTCGTTCCTTAGAAATGGAAACGTCATCGCCGGAGGTTCACATGGACGAACGTAAACGCTACGAAGAAGGAATGAAAGCCCGTCGCGCGGTTCTCGGTGACGCCCATGTCGATCGTGCCCAGAAAAATCGGACGGCGTTCAACGAGCCATTTCAGGATCTGATCACGCGATACGCTTGGGGAGAAATCTGGAGCCGTCCCGGATTGCCACGCAAAACGCGCAGCCTTCTGACTCTCTCCATGCTGGTTGCCCTGAACCGCGACCAGGAACTCCGCATGCATTTGAAAGCAGCGCTCTCGATTGGCGTCACGCGCGAGGAGATTCAGGAAGTTTTTCTGCAGGCTGCAATTTACTGCGGTGTGCCGGCCGCAAACTCCGCATTCCACGCCGCCGAAGAAGTGTTCGAACGCCTCGACTCAAAAAAGACCAAGTAGCACGCGGCGCGCCGGTTTCCCTTTTCCGAAGCCACTGCGTTAAGCTATATAGCGCAAAAACGAACTCGCCCACATGCTTAATCGCATGCTCGAGCATGTTCCCATTGCCCTTAGGGGGAAGTCCTCGACGCCGCATGTCCGCCAAAGCTCACTCCATTCCGGCCTACCAGCGTATCCAGTCTTCCATCCGGAAACGCATCGACGCTGGTCAACTTCGACCCGGCGACCCCGTAAGCTCTGAACGCGATCTTGCAAAGCTTCACGAAGTAAGCCTCATGACGGCGCGTCATGCCCTCGCGACATTAGAACGTGAAGGCATCGTTGAGCGCCGCCGCGGCGTCGGCACTTTTGTCGCCGCGCCCAAAATTCAGTTCAACAAGCTCATGAGCTACACGGAACAAATGGCTGCTCGCAGCCTTACAGCCGCGTCGAAAATTCTTTTTGCAAAAGTGGTTGACAATGAGCCGGACGCGGCAGCCCGTCTGTTGCTCTCTCCGTCCGAACAACTCATCAAGCTTGAACGACTGCGCCACGCGTCCGAAGAACCGTTCGCTCTCGAGACCTGCTATCTGTCGGCTGCCGGATTTCCGGGCCTTCTCTCTACCCCACTCCAAGGTGATTCGCTCTTTGCCATTCTTGAACGCGAGTACGACGTGAAATTAGGTTACGCCGACGAAGTAATCGATGCGACCGCCGCTGACCCACGCACTGCGGAGCTGCTCAACGTGCCTCGCCGCGAACCGCTCCTGCGCATCCGCCAGCTGATTTACTCTGCCAATGACAAGCCATTGATCTACGTCCTCGGAATCTATCGCTCCGATCGTCACAATCTTGTCATCCGGCGGTTCCGCTGATTCTTTCAATACGCCATAATTCCTTCGCGGAAAGGCATTGAGATGCTCGTCGTCATAAAAAAAGACTACGAAGAAGTCAGTCGCGAAGCCGCTCACATCGTGGCCGGAGCCGTCCGCGCAAAGCCGACAATTGTCCTCGGGCTCGCGACGGGCAGTACTCCGCTCGGCCTTTACCAGGAATTAATTGCCCTTCATCGCGCTGGCAGTCTCGATTTCTCCCTCGCCACCAGCTTCAATCTCGACGAATATCTCGGCCTGTCGCCTTCCCATCCTCAGAGTTTTCACTACTTTATGGACCAGCAATTTTTCTCGCAGGTAAATGTGCCTCGCGAGCGGATTCATATTCCCGACGGCACCCTTAGCGGCGACTACGACTCATATTGTGGCGGCTATGAGCAGTCCATCAAATCTGCCGGCGGGATCGACCTTCAAGTTCTCGGCATTGGTCGCAATGGTCACGTCGGCTTCAACGAGCCAACTTCAAGCCTCGCTTCGCGCACGCGTTTGAAAGCGCTCAGCCGCGAAACTATCGAAGACAACCGCCACTTTTTCGCCAGCGAATCGGAAATGCCCAAATGCGCCATCACCATGGGTATCGGCACGATATTGGATTCACGGCGCGTCCTGCTTCTTGCTTCTGGCCGCTCCAAAGCCGCAGCCGTCGCCAAAGCCATCGAGGGTCCGATCACTTCCTCGGTCAGCGCTTCAGCTCTCCAGTTGCATGTCGATGTAACATTTATCATCGACGAAGAAGCGGCATATTCCTTGACCCAGCGCGACTACTATCGACACGTGCTCGAAATGACGAAAATTTTTACGCCTGAACGTCTTACCTAGAAAAGTACCGCGAACTATGCTCATCGCTGGAGACATCGGCGGAACCAAATCGCACCTCGTCGCCTACGACGAAAGCGGCGGCAAGCTCCAGGTCGTTGCCCGCAAGCGATACGCTACGCGCGATTTTTCCAGTTTCGAAAAGCTTGTAGAAGAGTTTGCACGCCACGCGGCCGGCTCATCCGCGCCGAATAGAATCACCGGCGCAGGGTTTGGCGTTCCCGGAACCGTAGTCGATGGCAGGCTCCACGCCGCTCACGTTCCCTGGGTGCTGGACTCCGCTTCGCTGGCCGCCAGTCTAGGCTTGCCGCGTAAACATATCGTCCTGATGAACGATCTGGTCGCCACCGCCCGCGGCTTGCAAAAACTGGAGCCAAAAGATCTCCTGTATCTCAATCGCGGCGTCGATCATCCCGAAGAAAATGTCGCAGTCATCGCGGCGGGAACCGGACTCGGCGAAGCGGTCCTCTATTGGGATGGTCACGGCCACCGCGCCGCGCCCTCCGAAGGTGGCTCCGCCGACTTCGCGCCGCGTAGCGACCGCGAAATTGCGTTCCTCACTTACCTCAAGAAGCGCTTAACGCGCGTTTCCTGTGAGGAACTTTTCTCCGGTCGCGGTTTTCGCCCTATTCACGAATTTCTCGCGCCCGATCTTCGCCACGATTCCTTCGGCAAACCCGCCGGCGAATCCGCGCAGGAAATCACTCAAAATGCACTGGCTGGTACTTGCCCCACGTGCATCGAGACTCTCGACTTCTGGACCGACGCCTTCGGCGCGGAGTCCGGCAATCTCGCGCTTCGCGTTCTCGCCTACGGCGGCGTCTATCTCGCTGGCGGCATCGCCGTAAAAATTCTTCCGCTACTAAAAAAGAGCACGTTCTGTCAGGCATTCGCGGACAAAGGTCCCCTTGCTCCACTTCTCGCAAATATTCCGATTGCCGTTGTTCTAAACGAAGACGCGCCATTGCTCGGCGCGGCGCATTCCGCACTCACGGTGCTAGGCGGGGGCAAACTCACCTAGCCCTGAAATTAACCGTCGTTTGTCCAGGGGCGCGATATGTCGTGCCCTGCCCCTGGGCAGATCAGCCCGCTTCTTCTTCCTTCATCGTGAGCTGATTTACTTTTCGCAATTGCGGAAACATCCATGCCCACAGCCCGGTCACGACGATCGCGCCCACGCCGCCAAGAATCACTGCGGGCACAACTCCAAACCAATGTGCGGTGATGCCTGATTCAAATTGTCCCAACTCGTTCGAGGCGCCAATAAAAATCATGTCCACTGCATTCACTCTTCCACGCATTTCGTCCGGGGTAGCCACCTGAATGAGCGTCGCGCGCACAATTACGCTCACCATATCCGTCGCGCCCACCAGGAAGAGCGCCAGCAATGAAATGGCAAAGCTCCGCGAGACGCCAAAGATGACCGTGCACAAACCAAAGCCTGCCACGCACCACAACATCGTTGCGCCTGCGCGATTCTTCAATGGACGGTGCGCGATCGCAATCGCCATGATTCCCGCGCCA
>QHYO01000163.1 GCA_003224135.1 Acidobacteriota bacterium
TGATGTCGACTTCTTCGCGAGCGCTCTCCGCCTCGGCGGATTCACGATGGAAGGATGATTCCTGCTCCGCCTCGTTTTCGGCGGCTGCCGCGCTGCGTGCTTCCTGGGCTAAGTCTTCCGCGATTGCCTGGTTTGGCTCCGCCGTCTCAATGCCTTCTGTCGAAGCTCCAGCAAGAAGCCAGCTTGGCAATCCGCCGCGAGAACGGCGAGGAGCGTTTGCGGGAGCCGGCTGGCCCGAAACACGAGGCTGCGGCTCTTCGGGGTCATTGTGCTGTTCGATGCGCTCGGGTTCTGCAATGGGAGCGGCAGCTTCTGGTACGGGGCGCCCGCGATACTTCGCGAGCGATTCACCCGGCAACACAAACGGTTCTTCGGTCGACTCCGTAGGAGACGAGGGGCGGGGGGCGTCCGAACGGCGGTTGTCAAAGTCGCGCCGCGGCCCACGATTCTCCGGGCCACGGTTTGAATAGCCGCGATCGCCACCACGGTTCTCACCACTTGGCGAAGCATACTTTGACGGGGGGAGGTCCCGGCCGCCCTGACGGAAATTGCTGCCGCCACGGCTACGACCTCTGCCGCCGCGGCCAAAACGTCCTCTGCCGCCGCGGCCTCCGAAGTGTTGCCGGTCGCCGCCACGGTCGCCACCCCGATCTGGGCCGCGGTCTCCACCGCGATCGCCGCCTCTGTCAGGGCCCCTATCGCCACGGGGAGCGAAACTTGGTGCCGGGCGGTACTGCGTGGGGTTGTAGCGAGGCGCGAAATTCTGCGGGGCGGACTCGTTCGAATCCGGCTGGCGCTCGTCTTCTGTCTGCGTTTCATCCACGCCCGGAGCTCCGGGTTCTGTTTCTTCAAGATGCGTTCGCACGTTGTGGTCTTCGAATTCGGCGTGACTTTGTTCGGCGCCGGGTTCAACCGCCGGCAGCTCGTTTAGCCGGCTGATCGTTTCCCCGGGAAGGACCTCGACGGTGGGCACGCCGCCCGCTGCTTCCGCAACAGCGGCGGGCGCATGCTCTTGTACGTGGCCATGATCGTAGTCTTCGAGATTTTCGAAGACGTCGCTGACGTACAGAAAGGCATCGCCATCCAGGCCGATATCCACGAAAGCAGACTGCATGCCGGGCAGGACGCGAGTAACTCTGCCTTTGTAGATGCTGCCGACGAGTGCAAATTCCTTTTCGCGCTCGATGTAAATTTCGACTAGCTGGCCTTCTTCCAGGATCGCGACTCTCCGCTCATGGGACGTCGCACTGATAACCAATTCTTTTGACATGAAAACTCCTCTTTTTTCGTTCCGGCATGGCCGGAATGGACAGGACGCATCGGCGCGGGTTGATGTCCAACGGTTCGATGGGAAGACGGAACCAGTTCCGGAAACACCGGAGCGCTCTCATGCCACAAGTGTATTGAAGCGGCCTGGGGGTCGTAGCCGAAGGAGAGTCGTTTGAACTCTGCGTAGCTTACGAGGCTGGTCCGTCGCCGGTTAAATCCGTGGCAAACGGGGGACGATGCTGTCCTCACTTAAAATTACCTATTCAGTTCAGGGTTTTGAACCAACTTCTTTTGCTCAGAGCTTCTAAGAAGCCTGGGAACCCTGAAACCTAACTTTCTGAACTTTCCTACTTTTGCGCTTCCCGGAAACCGGGATCGCCGATTTTGGTTCACGGCTTAATTGACGAAGCGGCGTAGCCGGACATTCATCACCAAGCCGATCGCCATGAACACAAACAACGTGGCCGAGCCACCGTAGCTCATTAACGGCAACGGTATGCCGGTCACCGGCATTGCGCCAATGACCATAGCCACATTCACTAAAACGTGGAAACCTAGCGCTGCTGCGACACCCATTACCAGAAACATTCCTGCGCGGTCTTTCGCGCGCTGTGCATTCTGAACGAGTCGTAGCAGAAGCGCCATGTACAGCCCTAAGGCAAGCAGCACGCCTTTGAATCCCTGTTCTTCCGCCCACGCCGACATGATGAAATCGGAATACCGGACGGGAATGTAACCCAGTTGATTCTGACTGCCGTTGCCAAACCCTTTACCCCAGAAGCCACCGGAACCCACGGCGATTTTGGATTGGAGCAATTGATAGCCTGAGCCTTTGGCGTCGTCTTCCGGGTGCAGGAAAGACGTAATCCTTTCTCTCTGATACGGCTTCAGGATGTGCTTGCTGACGGGAGGATAAAACACCGATCCAACAAGCAAAATCCCGGCTAACGTAAAAATTCCGGCGTGTTGCCACTTCAAGCCTGCCAAAAACGCACCCACAACAAGCATGGGGACGAGTACAAGAGCGGTGCCTAGATCTGGCTGCTTGAGAATTAAAGCAAGTGGCACGCCGACGAGCATTCCGGCTTTCAATACATCGCGCAGATCCAGCTCGTCTGATCGCACTTCCGCAAAGAAGCGCGCCAGTACGATGATTATAATCAACTTTGCCAGTTCTGACACCTGAAAGTCTTGGCCGAGACAAACCACATACAGAATCAAGGCCTGGTCGAGGATCAGGTGATAGTCCACTCGGGACAGGATGAACATCACCGCGAAGCCGAATAGCAGCCATTTGATCTGCTTTACATGCATGCCGGCGAGATTGCTGGCGTGGGTTGCGGAGTAGATCTCCACAACGCCCAGCGCGCAAATGGCCGCCAGGATGGCAAGCAGCCACCAGTCGTAGTCGCGAGTGCCGGGAGCTTCTTTCATTGTGGATCCGGTTCTGCGTCCGCAGTGTGAGTCTGCGTGGCCGGTACTCCTTGTGGCTTAATCGCAACGACGGGAGCCACAACCGCGGCGCCACTCGATGGGGTTGTGCTGTGCTCACTCGCGGTGACCGTGCCCAGCGTCTTGCGATTTTTCTTGTCGTAGTAGGCCTTAACAATATCCCGCGCAACAGGGCCCGCCGCCTCACCACCATGCTGGCCGCTTTCTTGAACGAGGACCGCAACCACGATTTCCGGATTTCGTTTGGGCGCATATCCCACGAACCAGGCGTTGTCTTCAAATTTCTTTTGCTTTCCGAGGCGATTCCGTGTGTTGTAACCGATGACTTGCGCGGTTCCCGACTTCCCGCTGAGTTCGACTCCTGCGAGCTTCAACTGCGTTCCCGTGCCACCGCTCTCGTTGACGACACCGTACATTGCATCGGTGACTTTTTCGACCGTTGATTCCGAAATCGCAACGCGCTCGTCGCCGACGTTTTGTGCGTCCTTCATCAGGTGTGGCTGCTTGAAGACGCCACCAGAGGCAATGCCGCCAATCAGGCGGGCCAACTGCAGCGGTGTTGTCGTCACCGCGCCCTGGCCAGTAGAAACAGAAATTGTTTCGCCCGCATACCACTTGCGGTGAAACACGCGCTCAACCCATTGCTCGGAGGGCATAAGTCCGGCTTCCTCGGAGGGAAGGTCGATGCCCGTCTTGTGTCCGATACCCAATTTGTCACCGTAGAAGGAGAGCCGGTCGATTCCGAGCCGCATGCCCGCAGAGTAGAAAAAGACGTCGCAGGAATGCAGGATGGCTTCGTGAAGGTTCATTACTCCGTGGGAGGTAGCGCCTTTTTTGGAGAAATAGACCCAGCACTTGAATTGGCGGCCGTAGAATGTTCCGTATCCGGGACAATAGGTGGTGAAGCTCTCTGGCGGATTGTGATCTTCCAGCATCGCCGTTGCGGTAACGATCTTAAAAACCGAACCAGGCGCGAGTTGCGCCTGGATTGCACGATTCAAGAGCGGGTGCAGCGGATCTTCGTTCAGTTGCTTCCATTCGTCTTTCGAAATTCGTACCGCGAAGTCATTGGGATCGGGTGTTGGGCGGCTTACCATCGCCAGTACTTCGCCGCTGCGCGGATCGAGCGCCACTACGGCGCCGGGACGCGCTCCCAACGATTGCTCGGCCACCTGTTGAAGATCCAGGTCAATCGTGAGGGTGACTTGTTTTCCGGGAATGGGATCCTGTTGCGAAAGATGGTCGACTTCCTTGCCAACGCTGTTGACGATGACGCGGCGCATGCCGTCCGCGCCCATCAAAATGTCATTGTACTGGCGCTCTAATCCATTTTTCCCGACAACATCGCCGGGACGCAGCTTTCCGTTGCTGGCCTCAATCTGCTGCTCGCTTGCTTCGCCCACGTAACCAGTTGCGTGAGCGAGGAAGCCATTCGGCATGTAGCGGCGGCGCGAAATGGAAAGCATCTCGAGTACGGGAATATCCGAACGGTGTGACTCGATGAAATCGAGGTCAGCGCTGCTCGCTTCCGGTTTGATGACGATGGGTTGAAACTTGGGAAGATTGCGAGTGTTTTGGAGCTGGTCGTGAAGATCGTCCTGGGAGATTCCGAGACCCTCCGAAATTGCCGGCAGATATTGTTCAACGAGTTTCGGGTCATCGCGAAGGAGAAGAACGCTGAAAGATGGTCGATTGTCTACGAGTACGCGCCCATCGCGATCGAGCATGCGGCCACGCGGCGCGATGATGGGAATCGAACGGACGCGATTCTGTTCGGCCATCTGGAGATACTTATCGCTGTCGATGACCTGCAACTTCCAGAAGCCAAGCAGCAACAAGCCGATCATGCCTACGATGATGTAGGAGACGACTGCGAGCCGCGTCTGCGGCAACCGATTGTCATTGCGGAACCAGTACGACACAAAAACCCCGTGCGAGAAGCAATTTCCTCTTTATGTCAAGGAAGAATCTGCGCAGAACTTCGCTTAACGCCATGTGGCGAAGTCTTTTTAAACCTAGCATCTGCGGAGGAGCGCCGCAACCCGTCCGCAGGGACAGGTTGCGGGGTGGTCAACGGGAGGAAAGGTCAGAACGAACAAGGAACAAGACTGAGAATCGAGGAGAAAAGCGGACGTCACGGCCGCTGCAAACCATCAAAACAATGCGGTGGTACGGCGGGACCAGCTCTTGCCCTTTTCTTTGGCGATTTTTTCGAGGTCGCCGACGTGCGCCCCCGCTTGTGTCAGCACGTGATGCAGATCGTTGCCGATGCTGATAAAGGAAAAACCTTTGTCGAGGAATTCGCCGACGCGTGATGTGCCAAAGAGAAAGAGTCCGAGAATGACATTATTTTTGCGTGCAGCTTCGATGAGGCTTTGCGTTGCAGCGTTGAGCTCCGGCGAAGTGTACATGAGCGGAAACTCGTATTTTTCATACAAACCCATGGACATGCAGAGATCATTTTGCCCGAGGAAGAGAATGTCGACTCCGGGAACCGCAGCAATTTCCGCTATGTTCTTGATGCAGTCTGCGGTTTCTACTTGAAGGGCGACGACGCCGTTGGAGTTCCAGTTTCCTGCGTAACCGAGGAGTCCGGCTTTGTTCATGCTGCGTTGCGGAAAATAGACCGATCGCGTGCCTGCAGTGGGATATCTTGCGCAGCTCACGGCTTGCTTCGCTTCGGCAGCGGTGTTGATGTAGGGAATGAGCACGCCATCGGCGCCGAGGTCGAGGGCTTGCTGAATGCCGCCGCGATCGTGATAGCCCTCTACGCGAACAAGGGATTTCGCACCACCGCCCGCGATTCCGCTCAACATCGCGGAGAGTTTTTCAAAACCCATTGGGCCGTGCTGCGTGTCCACCAGCAGCCAGTCGTAACCGCTGTGCGCCAATTGCTCTGCAATCGTGGCGCTGTGTGAATTCAAAAACAGCCCCATCTTTGGCTGGCCCGCGCGCAATTGCTTTTTGAAGTCCGCTCCGTTCGATATTTCCTGGGGCATCGTCGCTCCTCGACTTGGCGTAAATCGCCCGCGATTTTGTGTGTAAGGCCCTCTTACACTACACGGCTCGCGATATTTCTCCAACTACGCGCTGGGCTTCGCGCAAAAAGCAACGCTGAAACCGCAGGAGCCAAGTCATTTGTCACCTATCACTATTTCTAATAGTTGTTCCTGAAAATTCACGATTATAATTATGGCTAGTTTGCGTGCCCGCGCCGCCACTCCATGTCGAATACTTCGCAGAATTCCGGGACCGCTTTCGCAAAACCGCCGTTGCGGATTGCGCTTATCGGCATGTCCGGCGCAGGGAAAACTTTTTGGAGCCGATGCATCGCCGAATCCGGAATTCCTGCAATCTCCTGCGATGACCGCATCGAGGAAAAACTTGCGCGGCGGCTTGCTTCGGGCGGCTATTCGGGAATCAATGGCGTGGCCGCGTGGATGGGCTGGCCCGATTCGGCCGCTTACGCGGAGAGGGAATCACAATACCTTGCAGAAGAAATTGCAACGTTGGACGAAATTCTTAGTGACCTGGAGCGGAAGCCGCATCAGTCGCTGGTTTTGGATACGACCGGCAGCGTCATCTATACCGGGAATCATCTGTTGCACCGGCTGCGAAAATTGATGACCGTTGTGTATCTCGCGGCATCCGAAGCCGAACAAAAGTTGCTGATCGAACGGTATCTCGGCGATCCGAAGCCGGTTTTGTGGCGCGGCGCGTTTCAGGCCAAGCAGGGTGAAACTCCGCGGCAAACTGTGGCACGCTGTTATCCTCTCTGCAGGTGGCTGTATTGCGCGAACTGCCGCACACCGCCGACGCGTTTCTTGAATTGTTGCCGCAGGAATTTTTGCCGCAAAGGGCCGGCGGTTTGAAATGAGATACCGCAGCACGGCGGGAAAGGCGCCGCTTACTTCCTTGCGCGGCGCGGTGTTGCGCGGGCTCGCGCCGGACGGCGGGCTCTACATGCCCGCCGAAATTGCGCGCCACTCGCCTGAGGAATTGGAAGAGTTTCGCTCGCTGCCGTTCACTGAAGTGTGTTTCCGGGTGGTTCGGCCGTTCGCGACGCCGGACGTTCCGGAAGAAGTGCTGTGGCAGATTGTCAGCGAAACGATTAATTTTCCCGTGAAGCTGGTTTCACTTTCGCCTGGACTGCACATCCTGGAGCTGTTTCACGGCCCAACGCTTGCCTTCAAGGATTTCGGCGCGCGTTTCATGGCGCGGCTGATGGGCTATTTTGTTCGCGGAGAGAATCGCCAGCTTACCGTGCTGGTGGCGACTTCGGGCGATACGGGAAGCGCCGTGGCGCACGGCTTTTTGAGCGTGCCTGGGATTCGCGTGGTGAAACAATTCACGACGCTCGGAGAAAATATTACCGCGCTTGAAGTCAGCGGCACGTTTGACGATTGTCAGCGTCTGGTAAAGCAGGCGTTTTGTGACGAAGAACTGAACAAGCGCGCCTTTCTTACGTCGGCGAACTCCATCAACATTGGCCGGCTGCTGCCGCAGATGTTCTATCACGTGGCGGCGTATCGCCAGTTGCCGGTGGCGTCGACTGCGTTGGTGGTGGCTGTGCCCAGCGGCAACTTCGGTAACTTGACGGCCGGACTGTTTGCAAAGCGCATCGGTTTGCCCGTGGCAAAATTTATTGCCGCTACGAACGCCAACGACGTTGTGCCGAAATATTTGATCAGTGGCCACTATCAGCCGCGCGCGGCGCAAGCGACCTGTTCGAACGCGATGGATGTCGGCAATCCGAATAATTTTCCGCGTCTGCTCGATTTGTGCCGGGGCCGTTTGGAGTACGTGCAGCGCGAAATCTGGGGACACGGCGCGAGTGACGAAGAAACGCTCGCGGAAATGAAATCCGTTTGGGAAAAGTACCGCTACATATGCGATCCGCATACGGCGGTGGGCATTCTTGGCTGGGAAGCTTACAAAAAGGAACACAGCGAGCCGGCGCAGGGTCTGGTTCTCGCTACCGCGCATCCCGCAAAGTTTGCCGACGTGGTGATGAAAGCAATTGGGACCGCTCCGCCACTGCCGGACCGGCTTGCAGCTTATTTGAAGCGGCCGAAGTTGTCAGTC
The DNA here is from genome assembly GCA_003224135.1 of Acidobacteriota bacterium. Lineage (GTDB taxonomy): Bacteria > Acidobacteriota > Terriglobia > Acidiferrales > UBA7541 > Acidiferrum. Next base: position 7,807 of record QHYO01000163.1, read on the forward strand.
GGGATGTCAAGGGACTACGAAGACTTCAAGCAGTTCTTGCTGGCCCACTGATACTCTAGCGCTGGCCTCATCCGCGCTTTTTCTATCGAAAGCTTGCAACTCAGACCAGCCCTGATCTACATCAGTCCCCGCACAAATTGAAATTTCCACGGTGGCATTACGATTTGCGGAAGCGGTCGAGGAGGTAATAGAGGAATACGCCGAGGATGGAATTGACGAGGCAGGAGATGCCGAGGCGCATGGTGAACCAGGGCTGCGGTTGCGCCAGCAGCAATTTTTGCACGAGCACAACGATTCCCTGATGGACCGCGAAGAACGAGAAAGTGAGTGCGAAGCGCGCCAGCGGATGCTCCGTATCGAGCCGCGCGCCAATGGAAGAGGCGAGATAGCCGATCACAGTTTTCGCGATTCCGAAAAGGCCGAGCGGGGTTTTGCTCAAACTGTCCTGCAACAGGCCGATGAAAGTGCCGAGCAGCAATCCGGTGGAAGGATTTCTGCGGCTCAGTCCGAAATAAATCGTGATGAGCAGCGGCAGGTCCAGGATGTTGGCCTTCGGGATGTACACCGGCAGAAACGCCTGCAGCATCAGCGCAAAAATCATGCTGAGCAGAATCGTCCCGCCATGAAACTTGTGGACTTCTATGTGCGATTCGCTGATGCGCAGATCGAAGGTGTCGTTCATGGATGTTTTTCCGCGGGCTTGGTGTTTGTTAAGCGTGAGACCGGCTGTCCGGATGCCGAAGGCGCTGTTGCAGCGCTTCCATTCGGCGGCGCACCGGGCTTCAACGCAAGCGGGTCCGTCGTGAGCAACACGATTACTTCTTCCAGCTTCTCAATGTTTGCGGAAGGGCGCACACGAATCTGCTTGAATGGCGAGCCCGGCTTTACCTGGCTGATCGTTCCAACGGGCAAATCCTTGGGAA
>QHYO01000800.1 GCA_003224135.1 Acidobacteriota bacterium
ATTCCCTGAGCACGGCAAAGAGATCGCGGGTGAGCAGAAGAGCCAGCAACCAGGGCGCAATGATCCAACTGAAAAAACCTCCGACAAGCCAATAAGTTTCCCACGCCCAATGTTTCACCCGGCGATAGGGAACGTAGAAGCTGCCAGAGGCCAAGCCGCCGAGCCAGTGCAAGAAAACCCCGAGGATAGGATTGGGCACGAGAAAGGTCCTTTCTCTGAGCGAACGCGGGGCCGCTGGCAGCCGGAGAGCCACGCGCGCTGAGAACTGTAATTGCAGCCAGAACGATAGGTCAATACGAAAGAAATCCATCTATTGAAACAGCGGGATCTGCTGGCGCTAGGGTATACTTTCGCTCGTCCGATTGCGTGTAAACCAAATGCACCGAACGAACCCCAAAACCCGTCCCGCTCGGCTTTACCTCATCCCCGTGTTATCCAAAGCGCTGGACATTCTCGAATTGCTGCAGGTTGAGAAGCAGCCGAAATCCCTCGAAGAGATTTACCGGCGGACGAAAATTTCGAAAACGACCGTCTACCGGATTCTAAAAACGCTGACGCACAGAGGGTACCTCGGACAGTCCGAGAACGGACTATACCGGTTGGTGTCCCGACCCAGAAAAGTGCGGTTCGGGTTCGGTGGGCAGTCGCGCGAAATGCCGTTTTCCGAGGCGGTGCGCGAGAGTTTGGCGGCAGCGGCCTCCTCGGCCGGAGTGGATCTGCTGGTCCTGGACAACAAGTATGACGCCGCAGCCGCAGTCAAGAATGCCGAAGAGTTTGTGAAGCAAAGGGTTGACCTGGTCATTGAATTTCAAATCGACCAGCGCATAGCTCCCATCATCGCGGACAAGATTCACGGAGCGGGAATCCCGCTGATCGCAGTCGATATACCGCATCCACACGCGACATTTTTCGGTGTGGACAATTACCGAGTTGGCCACGAAGCGGGCAGTTTTCTCGCCCAACATTCGAAAAATCTGTGGCGTGGAAAACTGAGTTGGGTGGTTGGATTGGACATTCAAGAAGCTGGGCCTCTCGTCCACAGCCGGATAACAGGCGCTTTTGCCGGAATCCGATGCAAATTTCCAGGCTTACGGGATGAAAATTATGTTTTGTTGAACGGAGAAGGTTTGCGGGGAAGGAGCCACCGGTTGATGGCTGACTTTCTGAAGCGTCACCCTGCGCAGCACGGTGTGCTGGTTGCCGCCGCGACGGACACGAGCGGACTGGGGGCGCTACAAGCAGTCCGCGAGGCGAAACGCGATCAGGATGTAGCCATCGTTGGGCAGGATTGCATTCCGGAAGCGCTGGATGAAATGAGTATTCCCGGCAGCCCGTTCATCGGGTCCGTATCGCACGAGGCGGGCAGTTATGGACCACAACTGATCGAATTGGGTCTGGCCATTTTGCATGGCCAAATCGTGCCGCCCTACAACTACGTCAAACACAAACTCGTCACTTCAACGTCGCTGACCAAAAAGATGCGTGCCGCCAGGTAGATGGCTTCGTTCCACTATTGAAATAATTATCCTATTGCACCTGGCTTGCCAATTCGATAGTGTCGAATTTCGAATCGCGGGCACCGGGTATTGGGTTCAGTCACGCGATCCCCTACGCTATCTCTAAGGGCATTTGTTTGATGAAGACTCAGGAAACTCTTCGCTACCTGGAAGATCGATGGGATGAGGACTTCGCCCGAAAACTCGATGCGCCTGAACTCTTGCGCTATCGCTCCAACTTACTAGGCTCCGACCTTCGAATCACAAATTTTGGCGGCGGAAACACCAGTTCCAAAGTTGAGGAATCCGATCCACTCGACGGCAGAAAATGCACGGTTCTGTGGATCAAAGGAAGCGGCGGCGATATTGGGAGCATCCAGCGAAACGGCTTCGCGACTCTCTACCTTGACAAGCTGCATGCCCTTAGGAATCGGTATCGCGGCGTACAGTTCGAAGATGAAATCGTCGAGATGTATCCTCTCTGCGCTTTTGGCCACAATACCGTCGCCGCCTCAATTGACACTCCGCTGCACGGATTTCTTCCATTCGAACACATTGACCACCTTCATCCTGATTGGGGCATCGCGCTTGCAGCCGCTGCCAATGGCGACGTGAAGATGCGGGAGTTCAATCGCCTTTTCGGCCACCAGCTCGTCTGGTTACCCTGGCAGCGCCCGGGTTTCGAATTGGCGATGATGCTAAGGGACGCGGTTGAGGCGAACCCGGGCTGCGACGGAGTCGTTCTCGGTGGGCATGGCCTCTTTACGTGGGGAAGCACGCAGCGCGAATGTTATTTGAATACCATCACCATCATCGACCAGCTCGGTCAATTCATGGTTGATCATATCGAGCGAAGCGGCTCTGATCTATTCGGTGGCAAGCGGCACAGCGTACTGCCAAATCATCGTGAATTGGCGTTGGATATTTTTCCGTTTGTGCGGGGGCGTATTTGCGATAGACAGCGGATGATTGGCCACTTTAGCGAGCTTCCGGAGATCTTGCAATTTGTAAATTCGGCAGATGGTCCTAAGCTCGCGCACCTTGGAACAAGCTGCCCGGATCATTTCATTCGAACAAAGATTCGGCCGCTGTTCGTCCCGTGGGAACCTTCGGGCAATTTGAGCGGGTTAAGGGAGCAAATCAATCTCGCTCTCAATCGATATCGAGAGGAGTATCGCCAGTATTACCAATCGTTTGCGAAAACCGACTCACCGGCGATGCGTGATCCTAGTCCGACTGTAGTTCTGATTCCGGGCATCGGCATGTTCAGTTTCGGAAAGACCAAGATTGAGGCCCGGGTGACCGGAGAGTTCTACACCAACGCGGTCCATGTAATGGAAGGCGCCACGGCACTGCGCGACGGCGACACGCCGAAGGCGCTCCCTCAAGCCGGGCCCGCCGCGTCGACGGAAGCCTTCACAGTTCATTCGAATTATGTGGCATTGCCGCCGTCCGAAGCTTTCCGCATTGAGTACTGGCAGTTAGAGGAAGCGAAAATTCGTCGGCAGCCGCCTGAAAAAGAACTCAGCCGGCGAATTGCATTTGTGGTCGGCGGCGGAAACGGTGTGGGACGCGAGACTGCTCTTCTGGCGGCGCAACGCGGAGCTCACCTCGTCGTGGCCGACCTCGATCTGGAAGCCGCAAAAACAACGAGTGTAGAGGCACAGAAGATCGCCGGAAAGGAATTTGTGTCGGCAGCCTCGATTGATATTCGTGACCGTGAGTCCATCCGCAATGCTTTGCGGGAGGTTCTCGGTGCCTACGGCGGGCTCGACATCATTGTGAACACTGCAGCCATCTTCCCGTCCTCACCCGACGGACAAATAAGTGATAGTCAGTGGGGCCTGACCCTGGACATTAATGTTACGGCGAATCACCGTTTGCTTGAGGAGTCCGCCAGAATCTTGCGCGAACAAGGGCTCGACGCGAGCGTGGTTCTCACAAGCTCGGCCAATGCAGTCGTTCCCAAACAGGGAAGCGAGGCTTACGATGTGAGCAAGGCGGCGGTCAACCACCTTGTCCGTGAATTCGCGATTTCCCTTGCGCCCAAGGTTCGCGTAAACGGCATCAGCCCTGCCACGGTTGTAAAGGGCTCGACCATGTTCCCTCGCAAAAGAGTGGTGGCCTCGCTCAACAAATATAAGATTCCTCACGACTCTTCTGCCTCGGATGAACAGCTTCGTACTTTGCTCGCCGAATTTTATGCCCAGCGCACGCTTACACATCAGCCGATTGATCCGCAGGACTGCGCTTGCGCAATCTTGTTCCTGGCAGGCCCGCAGTCGCGCTGTACCACCGGGCACCTGATTCCGGTGGACGGCGGCTTAACCGAGGCTTTCCTCAGATAGCGCA
>QHYO01000801.1 GCA_003224135.1 Acidobacteriota bacterium
AATTTTTCGCGGATTGCAAAGCGTTAAGTGTGGAAACGCCGGAGTACCGGATCCGTGCGACGGATCACATTCCAGACATGGTGCAGCTGATCGAGCGGCTGCAAAAGAAAACATTCACCTACGAGAGCGAGGGATCGATTTATTACCGGATTGCGAAGTTTCCGGAGTACGGAAAGCTGTCAAAGATTGATTTGACCGGGATTCAAGCGGGCGCGCGAGTAGACAACGACCGCTACGAAAAAGAGAGCGCACGCGACTTCGCGTTATGGAAGGCGCCAAAGCCGGGCGAACATTTCTGGGAGACAGAAATTGGCAAAGGGCGGCCCGGTTGGCATATCGAGTGCTCGGCGATGGCGATGAAGTATTTGGGTGAAACGCTGGATATTCACACGGGCGGAATTGACCTGGCATTTCCCCACCATGAAAATGAAATTGCGCAAAGTGAAGGGGCCACGGGCAAACCGTTCGTGAGGTACTGGCTACATGCCGAACATTTGCTGGTGGAAGGCGAAAAGATGTCCAAGTCGCTGGGAAATTTTTTTACGATGCGCGACTTGTACGGGAAGGGCTACAAGCCGTCGGCGCTGAGATACGCGCTGGCCAGCGTGCCTTACCGTCGGCAATTGAACTTTACATTTGACGGCTTGAAGCAGGCGACGAGTTCGGTCGAAAGGATCCGAAATTTTGCGGACCGGTTGCGACAGGGGAAATTCCCCGCTGGATTGAAGTCCGGAATGAAACAGCGTGCAGCAAAGGCGCTGAACGACTTCGACGCCGGGCTGGCGGATGATTTGAATACCGCGGTGGCGTTGGCGGCGACGTTTGATTTTGTACGGGAAGCGAACATCGCGATGGATACCGGCAGCTTCGGCCAGGAGGACGTTGCGGCGGCGCAGGAATTCCTGGCGGCGTTTGACCAGATATTTGCGGTGGTCAAGGACAATGACGCGGAGAAATTAATGGAATTGGGATTCGGTGCCGCGCAAGAACAAGCGTCGGACGCATGGGTGGAGTCGAGGCTCGCGGAACGGCAGGCCGCGCGGCGGCGGCGCGACTTTGCCAAGAGTGACGAAATCCGCAAGGAATTAGCCGATCGTGGTATAATTATCGAAGATAGTAAGGACGGAAGCGTCCGCTGGAAGCGCAAATGACACTCACAAACGTCCACCGGCGACTTGTTCAGGCTTCTCCCTCCGAACTGCGGCCAAACCTCTACGGCGTAGATTAAGCTCCCTACAAACGAAACAGGAAGCGCGGGGCGTGGTCCGTCCGCGCGCATGCAAGCCTGTTCATCTAGCGCGCGCACACCAATGCACGCACTCCCCGATGCGCTCCGGCATAAGGCCGGAGTCCACAAGAACACCTGAACGGGACTGGTCCGGTGACCTGCTGTGCGAGACAAAACGGAGAAAAAAATGATTACGGCTACTGAAATGAAAGTACCTCGGCTCGTGACAGCGCTGCCTGGACCGAAGGCGAAACAGGTTGTGGAGCGCGACGCGAAGTTTATGTCCCCCTCATTTACGCGCGATTATCCGCTGGTAGCGAAAAGCGGCCGCGGCGCGATGGTCGAAGACGTCGATGGAAACGTGTTTCTGGATTTCGCGGCGGGGATCGCAGTGTGCTCGACAGGGCATTGTCACCCAAAAGTTGTGGCGGCGATTCAGAAGCAGGCCGCAGAACTGATTCACATGTCCGGGACGGATTTTTACTACGAGAGCTTGCCACTGCTGGCGGAGCGACTTGCCAAGACAGTGCCGGGTGCGGAGGACAAGAAAGTGTTCTTCACCAACTCCGGTACCGAGGCGATTGAAGGCGCAGTGAAGCTGGCTCGCTACACAACAAAGCGCGACAAGATGATTGCGTTCTATGGCTGCTTTCACGGACGCACGATGGGATCGCTGTCACTGACTGCGTCGAAGGCCACGCAACGCAAAGGATTTGGCTCCTTGCTTGGCGGCGTGGAGCATATTCCGTATCCCTACGCATATCGTTGCGCGCTCGGACATGGGCCGGAGACTTGCTGGGAGGAGATTCTGGAGGCGCTGGAAAACCAGATCTTCAAGCGCCTGTTCGATGCGACGGAAGTTGCAGGCATCATCATCGAGCCGATTCAGGGCGAAGGTGGCTATGTTCCAGCGCCGAAGTTCTTTCTGCAGGAGCTGCAACGCATCTGCCGTCAGCACGGAATCATGCTGATCACGGATGAAGTGCAATCCGGCATGGGGCGCACCGGAAAATGGTGGGCGTTCGAGCACGCGGGAATCGAGCCGGACATCATTACCAGCGCGAAGGGAATCGCAAGCGGGATGCCGTTGGGCGCGATTATTGCGCGGTCGAGTGTGATGGACTGGAAGCCTGGTTCGCACGGAACGACGTTCGGCGGAAACCCGGTTTGCCTGGCTGCTTCGCTTGCAACGATGGACCTGATTGAAGGCGGACTGATGGAGAACGCGCGGAAAATGGGAAAGTACATTTTCGAGCGCACCGCGGATTGGACGAACAAG
>QHYO01000802.1 GCA_003224135.1 Acidobacteriota bacterium
GGCTTCTGCAAGGATGCGTTGCTTATATTCAGCCGTGTAGGTCCGCCGCTTTGGTTTGGCAACTACTTCTGGGTCCGGCCGTGTGCGAGTGACCGCATCGGCGCCCGCTTTGGCTGCCGCTGCACTCCGCTGCGGCTCGCCAGGAGGCGAGCCTTCGCTCCGTTCCGCGGCCGCCATACCCCGAGGGGAAAGAACAACACCAAGAGAATTCCCGTTCATCTCTGTCTGCTTCTTTCTCGCCCTACTGCTCATTAATTAAGGGTACTAGACTTGTCTCAGAGATGTTGGCACGGAGGGGCTTGTCGCAATACCGCCTTCGGCTCAACTAAAATAAGCAGTAAACAATTGTCAATTCGACCTTCTGAGCGGGGCCGGCAGCATGACTGGACTCACCGATCAAAAACTATCCGCCAGAGCACTTATTCGACGAATAGTGCCGTGGCCGTTGGGAATTTAGGGAACAACGTTGAAGCAGCACAAGGATGGCGCGAAACTCACAAGCACAACCGAAGCACCGATTTAGGTTGAATTGAGACCGCTTAGAAGGCAGACGCTCTCTCAGTTTGATGCTTGAGGCTCCAAGGTTTCATTTTCCATTCATTCTCCAATTAAGAGCTGTTGCGAATCTGCTAAGTGCCGCCAATTCAAGCGTTTCCAGATTTTTGTTCCTAGATTCCCAAGCTTCCTCTAGCGAACGCGCTGAACTGGCGGCACTTAACTGAAATAAGATTCCTGGTAATTGGAAAATGATGGAAACGGAACACGATTTAGCCGACCCGACTGAGTGTCAAGTCGGCAACCTCGGCATGATTGTTCTGCGGTTTGACCTGCGGGGCCGTCACCGAGCGAGTTGAATTTGGCCCGCCGACAGACCGACGAAGAATTAGACTTTTGCCGGGCAATGGCCGAAAGGCCTACGACGCATCGGCCTCCCCGAGGCCGATGAGCTTCCGGAATTCAGGGTCGTCATGCAGGCAATCGAGATCAGAGTCCCTAGCGGCCCAATTCAAGTTGCCGTAGCCGGCAGCGATCGCCTTTTTCAGCGCCTCGAGCGCCTCGGCTTTCCTGGCGAGGACACCGTAGGTGCAGGCGGCATTGTAAAGTGTGTTGCCGTCGTTGGGACGAAGCGCGACGGCAGTTTGCAGATGCCGGATGCTTTCCTCCGCCTCGCCGAAATAGGCCAAGTTGGTGGCCAAAAGGATGCGGGCACGTACATCTTCGGGAACCACTTCCAACTGTTTTCGCAAAACAACGATCATGCGCTCGCGGATATGCTCCGATTCCTTCTTACGTCCCAGACGCTCCAAGCACACACTGAACGGAACGTACGTGTTGTAGTCGTCGCCATTCGCCTCGAGCGCCTGTTCAGAGCACTTGGCGGCGTCCTCATACTTGCCGTTAGAGAGAAGAGCTCGCCCGAGGATGTTCCAGGAGCCATCGCAATCACGCTTGCGTTCGATGGCCCGGCGGGCCATGAGTTCTGATTCCAGATATTTCTTCTGTGCGTAGAAGAGCCGGGCCCGCGCGACCATCACCTCCGGCAGTTCCGGAGCCAGCGCCATGGCTCGGTCGCAGGCGGCGAGTCCCCGCGAAATCCAGTCGGGAATCTGCTCGCGTATCTCATAGATGAGTCCGCAAAGGTGTGCGATGCCAGCATAGGCCAGGGCAAAATTTCCGTCGAGTTGGATCGCCTGTTCGAACATCTGCAAGGCGTAGTCCATATTTTCCCGGCGGGTATAGCTGCGACCGCGCAGATAGAAGTCGTAGGCCTGTGTGTTTTCAGTGGGTTTAATGCCAATGATTTTTTCTTCCTGCGGACTGAGCGTGATGCGCAGGGCCTGCGCGATGCTCCTGGCGATTTCGTCCTGGATGGCGAAGACGTCCTCGAGCTGGCGATCGTAGCGTTCGGCCCAGACAGAATGCCGGGTGGAGCTCTCGACGAGCTGAGCCGTAATGCGCAAACGGTTTCCAGAACGGCGAATGGTGCCCTCGATGATGAAGTTCGCGCCGAGTTGCTGGCCGACCTGCGGAGCCACCGTCTGTTTGTCGCGAAACGCGAGCATCTCCGAGCGCGGAAAGACTTGGAGCTGGGCGATTTTG
>QHYO01000803.1 GCA_003224135.1 Acidobacteriota bacterium
CCCGTCGGATGGAAGGTCGAAGAGCGCTGGACCTCGATCTGGCTGAAGCCCTACTTCAACGACTTCGTCGTGCATCATGGCCATGCCTTCGGCTTCGACGGCAGCATCCTGGCGTGCATCGACCTCAAGGACGGCAAGCGCGCCTGGAAGGGCGGTCGCTACGGCAACGGCCAGCTCGTCCTGCTGCCCGATCAGGACGTGCTGCTGGTCCTGTCGGAAGAGGGTGAGCTGGCGCTGGTCAAGACGACCCCCGATCAGTTCACCGAACTCGCGCGGTTCCCGGCGATCGCGGGCAAGACCTGGAACCACCCGGTGCTGGCCAGCGACGTCCTGCTGGTTCGCAACGGCGAGGAAATGGCCGCATTCCGGCTGTCCCTCGCAGGCGGCTGACCACGGCACCCGCCTGCAGGCGGGGAATGAATGCCACTGCTTTGCCCGATTTCATGGAGCGGCGTTTATCAGAACCGATCCGGATTGTTGGCAGGAAGGGCCATATCAACAGCTACTCCGCAGTGGCTTTGTACCGCCAGGACAAGCTAAATTGTTGTTCCTAACGTCATCAGCCAGACGTCGGCTTCGGTATTGGCGACGCTGAAATAAATCTGACGGTCGTCGCGGCTGAGAGCGAAACCGCGCCGCGCCATCTCCTGGGGAGCGATTGAAAGGATTTCGTGCGCCTTGCGGGTTTCGCTATCCACCAGGTGGATCTTGCCCTCGTGGATGAACAGCAGCCTGCGATCGCTGTGCCAAATGGGGTCGACTCCATAATCTGTCAACTTGTCGAAGCGGCCGGAGTCGAGCGAATAGGTCATGATGCCGACATACGAGCCGTCCTGCCGCGGCACGAAACCCGCCAGCCGCTTGCCGTCGGGGGACCGCTGATTGATTGTCGCTGGAACCAGATGAAGCTATTCCAACTGCATTCGGTACCGGTTCACGACAATTCGGTTTAGGGCCAACCGGGGCTCGGAACAATACCAATGAACAAAATTGCGGATCGCGAATTCGTAAGAACGCCGTGATTCCGGAGAACCTAGGCTATTCAGAACCGCGGACTGGGCGTGCTCCAGATCGGGTAAGCGCAGAACGGTTTTGCCACCTCGCCGCGGGCCGCGACGACAAGATATTTTCATGCTTTGCGGGCTCCATATACCCGTGCCTCGAATTTATCGCCAGAACTAAGTGCTGTCTCCGGGTCCGGGATTCTAGTCGCCGAGGCGGACTCGCGTTTCTACGGAGTGTGTTATTCGGGCGCTGCGGACAACTCATGATGCCGGTTTGCGCCAGAGGTCCAAGGTGCGAGCGACGTCGTCGCGAACGGCATCGCGGGCGTCGACGCGGCTGCAGCCACTCATCAATAGCTCATCGTAGCGGGTGTGATTGTGACGGATGGCGGCGATCGCCGCAGCTGTGAGGGCTCTTTCCTCGAGCGCCTTCCCGGCGGCGGTTCGTCCCACTCGACCGCTGCCACGGACGGTCGCGTGCGCGGCTATGGCAAGTACCTCGGCGGGTGGACAGCCTGGAAAGAGCTCCCGGATAGCGCCCGCCACGCAGGCAGCCAGATCGTGGTCCTGCTCGTTGCGGCGCACCTCCTCACGCTCGCGCCGGGCCGCCCGCTGGTCCGCATCCACAAGGCATTCTTGTTCGGCTTTCTGCAATGCGGATTCCTCAACCAAGATTCCCTGGCGCTCATAGCGGCCCCGAGCCCGGCTGAAGCGCACGACCACGGCTGCAAGGGCGCTGTGCTTCCTGGCTCTCCGAGTGAGTGCAGCGTCGCCGCTGGCCAGGTAGACGAGGTGATCGAGATCGGCGCACCGAAGGCACAGCGGCCGGCCTTCTTCCATGCAGAGGAATCTACCTTTCCATAGTTCCTCGCCACACTCTGCGCATTTCGATTCGCGGAGAATGGAGAAGACTACAAGGTCCTTAGATGCCGACTGGAGGTTAGTGTCGGTTTGCTTTCCTTTCATACCTTGAACGTGACATGAGTCGGAATTCTGTGCAAGTGCGCAACCCCATATCTTTGGAGGAACTCTCCCCCGAGGTGTTGAGAATCATCGGTTTATGCAGCAGGTTTTTGCTCCGTCGGAACGAGTTGGTACCCCAGTTGTTTCGCTTGACGCCGGATTTTATTTTCTAGCCTCTTCTGCCGCTGGGCATCGCGGGCGGCCCAGATACTTTCGTCATATTCGATCTGTTTGGTGACTATGGTGTAGAAAATGACTGCGATCTTGTGAGCGGTGGCGGTGGTGGCTGCTTTTGGTCCGAGTTTGGCCTTCATGCGGCGCAGGTAGTTTCCCAGCGGTGTCGGACTGCGATGTAAGGAGTAAGCCGCCATGCGGAATATTTGGCCGGCCCGGTTCTGTCCCTTGCGGGTGCCTCTCCACAGGACACGTCCGCCACTGATATCGTTATCCGGGCACAGATTCAACCAGGAGATAAAGTGGGGCGCCGTAGGCCATCGATTGGCGAGATCCCGGCCG
>QHYO01000166.1 GCA_003224135.1 Acidobacteriota bacterium
AAATTAGTGTGCTCGATACCAGGCGCATCTCGCGCAGCCGCTTCCATCCCCTCGTCACAATCACGAACAACACAATGATCGCTACTGGAAAAATCACGCCTACCAACCCTCGCGAAAGCATCGCCAGTGCGGACATCACCGCCGCGCTCCAATATGCTGTCCGCGGCGGCAACGATCCCGTCCATCCGCGAAGGAAAAAATAAAAGACCGCGGTAAATTCCAGCGCGTAAATTCCTTCCGGAATCATGATTCGCGTGAACAGAAAAAATCCTGCTCCCGTTAG
>QHYO01000168.1 GCA_003224135.1 Acidobacteriota bacterium
TCGCCGCCCTGCCGTACCCACTTCCAACGTTCCGCGCGCAACTTCAAAAAGCTTGTCGCCTCATGATACAGGCGCTTCCGTTCGTGGCTGTCCCACAACGCTTCACGCACAATCCGCCACGCGACCCGCGGCCGGAAATAATATTCGTCGTAGAAGCGGTTCACGCCTTCCATCATGTCCGCCTTCGAAAGGTGCGGATACTCGATGTGCGGCAGTTGATGTCCGCCCGAATCCGCTAGCGCTTCGACGCGCAGGAAGCCGTCCCTGGACATCTGCTCGTGCAACTCCGTGCCCGGCATAGCATGCGCCAGCGAGACCTGAATCGTTTCGCAATCCAGTTCCTTCGCAAACTCGATCGTATTGTTAATCGTCTCCTTCGTCTCGCCTGGCAATCCGATAATGAAGTCGCCGTGCACCTTGATCCCGACTTTCTTGCAATTCTTCATGAACTCGCGCGCCATCTCGATCGTCGCGCCCTTCTTGATGTTCTTCAGGATCTGCGGGTCTCCCGATTCAAATCCCACGATGAAGAGCCGCGCACCGCCGTCCGCCATCGCTTTCAACTCTTCATATTTGCTGTGGCAGCGCGCCGTGCACGACCACTGAAATTTCAGCGGCTTGAATTTCTGGCTCAACTCAATCGCGCGGTCGCGGCGAATGTTGAACGTATCGTCGTCGAAGAAAATCTCCTTCATTTGCGGGAAGTATTCGAGCGTGTTCTTCACTTCCTGCACCACATTATCAACGGACCGCGTGCGCCACGCATGCCCGGAAATCGTCTGCGGCCACATGCAGAACGTACACATCGCTGGGCATCCGCGCGTCGTGTAGAACGACACGAAGGGATGCAGCAGGAATGGCACGTTGTACCGCTCGATCTGCAAATCTCGTTTGTAAGCGTCTGTTGCGAACGGCAACGCATCCAGCTCCGCCGTATGCAGTTGCGGCCGCGGCGTGTTCATCACAATCTTGCCGTCTTTGCGGAAACATGCGCCCGCAATCGTTTCCAGCGGTTTGCCATGTGCAAATTCGGCCACGGAGTGGTCAAACTCGCCTCGCACTACAAAATCGATGTCTTCGCTCGCGTTCAGCGTCTCTTCCGGCTTGATGTGACCATGCGGGCCAACAAACGCGATCTTCAGCCCTGGATTCGCTTCCTTGATTTTCCGGATCAGCTTGATATCACTGTAGAAACCAACAGTGGAGGTGTAAAGCACCAGGAATTCATAGCTCTTGCAGATTTCAATGGTCTGTTTCCAGTCGATTTTGTGCGGTGACGCGTCAACTAACCGGCTCCCCGGAATTAGTCCCGCTGGATATGCCAGCCACACGGGATACCAATACGATTCAATCTCCCGCGTCGCAGGCCACCGCGAACTCGCTCCACCGTCAAAATTCTCAAAGCTCGGCGGATTCAATAGAACAGTCTTCATAACATCAGGCATTCATCACCCTCAATAAAAAAGCTTCGCACGCAAATCAATTGAATTAGAAATCTTTCCCGAACGGCGCGTCCCTGCCCAGGATACCTTTACCTACGCGCCCCACTACACTATCCAGTGTACCCGACATAATGGCCTTGCCCAACCACCAAATGTCGTTTGTTTTCCATCCGTTATAGGATGCGCGCCCTCATCCATCCGATGCATTTTTGATTTCTGGACCTGGCATCGCGCCCACTGAGGCGGGTCGGGGATTCACCGTTTTACCGGGATGACCGTAGGCCATCGAATCGCTCTCCGGACGAAGTCTTTTGCCTCCATCCACCGAATTTCTAACCCCAGCTGCGCCCCGTGAATCAGAGCAGGTGAAATGGTCCAACTCCGTCGGTCTAGGAAGTTTCATGACATCTAATGCAATCAGCGGCATCACCCATGTCGCCACCAATCATTCGGTTGACGCAGTTGTGGAAAAACTGACTGCCATCCTGCAATCCTCTGGCATGATTGGTGGCGACATGGGTGATGCCGCTGATTGCATTAGGTGCCATGAAAGTTCCTTGACCGACGGAGTTGGACCATTTCACCTGCTCTGATTCGCACTGCCATCGATCTCCCCCTCAAAATCCTAATCAGCGAAGACCCTCAAGGAAGAGTCTGGCTCGCCTACAATACTCCCGCATACCTCCAGCAGCGCCACAACTTTCCCGCCGAATTAATCAAAAATATCGCCGCAGTCGAAACTCTCGCTAACAAAGCCGCGCAATAATGTCTTTACACATAGTTGAACAAGCTCATGAATCCGAAATCCATGTGCAGTTGCTGATGGCAATGAAACAGTGTCAGCCCCGGATTGTCCGCCACAAAATCCACTTCCACTTCCTGGTAACCGCCAACCATAACCACATCCTTCACCACTCCGGACGTCGTTTTCGCCGCAAATTTCGTCAGCTCGAAACTGTGCCGGTGCAGATGTATGGGATGAATATCATCGCTCGCGTTTCGCATCCGCAATCGATATCTGCGACCTTGTCGCAAATGGATTGTCGGCTCCGCTTTGTCCATCGAAAACGCCACATCATTGATCGTCCACTGGTTGAATCCGTTCTTCGCTGCATTTCGTTTCGCAAACGTCATCTCAATCACTTCGTCGGCTTCCGGCGCAGCCTCCGTCTTGCCAAACCGCAAATAATTCCAGTGAAACGCCGGTGGTTTAACCCATTGCGCCTTACCTGAGTGCCCTGCGAACTCCACCACGATGCCCATTCCATGTCTCCGGTCGTCGTCTCCAGGTCGCCCATCACCCACACACCCGGATATTTCATTTCCACAATCGCCGAAATTCTTTCTGCTGTTCCCAGCCAAAGCACCGGAACCTCTGCCTGCGTCGGCACGGGATTCCCATCGAGCGCCAAAACCTTGAACCTGTGCCCTGGCAGCGCCAAACTACGAATCTCCGTGGCGCTCCCATTCACCACGTGAAACAGCACTCGCTCGCCTCGCTTCACGCGAATCGGTTCGCCATGCCCAAACATTTTTCCGTTAATCGTGAAATACCGGTAACCCACCTCGTATCCGTGCGGTGTTCCCTTCGCGAGTGACATCTTCATCGCGTCCTCGCCCGCATCTTTCAGCGCCTTCACCTCGTCTGCAGGCGCCAGAAAGTCCATCGCCATGTCTCCTCCCCGGCTCAGTGACGGCTCGAATTCTTTCATCACCAGAAATACTTCGCGATCGAAATTCCCCGGCTCATGCTTAGGTTCGATGTAAACGGCCCCGACCTGCCCGCTGTACTGCCCAGCATGCAGATCCACCCCGGCGTGATTGTGCGTGTGATAAAAGCGAAATCCCGCAGGCTTCGGCGTAAAAGCAAATCGCCGCATTCCGTGCGCGGCAATAAAAGGTGTTCCCTCTTCTTCCGCTCCATCCACGTCCGTCGAAACAAATTGCCCGTGCCAGTGCAATTGCTCCGGCCTATCCGTATCGTTATGCACATCCACCACGGCCGGCTGCCCTTCTTTGAACCTCACCAGCGGCCCCGGAAACTGCCCGTTATACGTCACCGCCGAAACAAGCTCCGTCTTGCCGATCTCCACAGCCGCGGCTAGAATCCGCAACGTGTAGTTCGCGGCCTCCTCGGACGCAACAACCTCAACTCTGCCCGCATTTTTGGAGATGAAACCAGACGCCAAGCCGAACATACCGCGAGCCATTCCCGCACCCAGAAACGTCGCTCCATTTGAAAGAAGATCCCGGCGGTATAACGCCAACGTTTCATCGCAGAACCTCAATCCGGACCGGAACCTCTATCCTAACGCCACCCGACGGCCTCGGAGATCCTGTTGCCTTTACCATCCCTTCGGTCGCTCGAAAATGCATAGGGTGTACACACCCCTTTACCCCAAATTTCGGGAGCCCAACCATTCCCTAAATGAAAACGCTCCCCGCAGGCTTCCCTTCATCCAGATGTTTATCGGATTTTCGCCCGCCGAAGGCTGGCCAACATCATTCCTGGCAGGAGCGGCTTCAATCGCGGCTGCAACTCTCGAGCAATTCCACGATCCGTCCAACCCATTCGAGGTGTTCCGGCTTCATCAGCACCGACCGCAAACACGTCACCGTCGTCCGCTCGCCGTCCTCCTGCATGCCTCGCCAGAATTTCACAGGCAATTCCGCCAATGCCAGGTGCAATCCCCTTCGCGCCGCCGCCTCAAAAATCTGCCGCGACTTTGCCGAGATTTCTCGCAGCGAATCGCCCGTCGGCACAAACACCAATATGTCCAGTTCCGGCGCAAAGGCAGGAATAAACTTGTGGCCACTGTTTACTGCTCCAAAAAATCGCAGCGCCGCTTCCCTGCCGCGTTCCAATCCTTTTGCAAACTCTCCTGCTCGCGCGAGCGGCAACAACTTCTGCGTCGCCCACAGCGCAGCAGCCACCGCCCCTGGCCGCGAACACTCCAGGCTGATTTCACCCAGATGCAATTCCGCCGAACTGAAATAGGTGTACGGCGAATCATGTTTGTACAGCC
This sequence comes from Acidobacteriota bacterium, assembly GCA_003224135.1. Lineage (GTDB taxonomy): Bacteria > Acidobacteriota > Terriglobia > Acidiferrales > UBA7541 > Acidiferrum. The sequence goes on from QHYO01000168.1 coordinate 4,469, forward strand.
GGCCAACTCCCGGATCACGAAATACGACGCACCCACATCCATACGGTTGCAAACCATGTTTGTGCGGATCGATCACAATCGAATCAGCTTTACCGACGCTCGCAAAACTCCGCGCAGCATTCTCAGCGAGATTCGATGCCAACGCAAAATATCCGCCATACGCGGCATCCACATGCACGCGAAATCCGAATTTCTCCCGCAGCGCCAGAATTTCCGGAAGCGGATCGAGCGATCCTGTCGCCGTCGTTCCCAATGTCGCAACCACGGTTCCAACATCGCCCCGCGCAGCGCGCTTCGCCAGCGCGTTCATATCCATGCGTCCGTGCGAATCGCACTCGACTTTTTCAAACGGCAATTGCAACACCCCGGAGATTCTTTGATGCGTGTAGTGCGCCTGGTCGCTCGCCAGAACTATCTTCATTGGATGGATCTGCCCCGCAACCCACAGCGCTTCCAGATTCGCCATCGTTCCGCCGCCGCACAGATGCCCCAGAAATTCCTTCCATCCAAACATGGCGGCAATTTCCGCAACCGCCTCCTTCTCCAGTTCCGACGTCGCGCGTCCGCCATCCAGCGCGTGATTGTTCGGATTGATGTACATGGCCAGCGAATATGCGAGCCGCGCCACGGGATGCGGTGGTTTGAGCATCTGTCCTGCATAGAGCGGATGAAAATAGGGATAGTTGTCCTGCAGTTTCTCCGCAAGCGTGACCAGCACTTCCCTCATGCGCTCAGCGCCAGCCGAGGCGGGAGAAAATTCTGGCAACTGCGAAAAGCCCGCGTCCAATTTCTTAAGAGCGCGGTCAAGAATTTCAAGCGAATCGTGATCGAATGGCATCAAAGCAGAAATCTACTGCAGTACCGTGTCCAGTTGTCCCGCGGTCTTCAACAAATCAAGTTGCGCCTGCTGCCTTTGAAATGTTGCATCGAGAAGCGCCATCCATTTTTCGTTTTCATTCAGCCGCACTTTCTCGATTTCCTGCACGCTTATTTTCCCTTCTTCAAATCGCGCCTGCAATTGTGCCAGGTCCTGCTGCACAAGCTGCAATTCCAACCGCGCGACTTCTTTCCCCGCGTCGCTTTCACGCACGTGCCGCGTCATTCGCCGTACGTCCGCGCTCACCTGGTTTTGTTTGTTGGCCAGGGAGGCTTTCGAGGCCATCAGATTAATTTGTGCCAACGCGACGTTAGCTTTCGTGCTCGGACTGAAAACTGGAAATTGCGCCTGAATTCCCAGGTTGTAGTTGTTTCGCTGAAAATGATTGAAGTATTGAGCGTAGTTGTTGAATTTCGCCAACAGGCTGTACACGCTCACCAGTTCCAACGTCGGCCAGTAGCCGCGCTTCTCCCCGGTCAGACGAAATTGTTTTGCCTGCACGTCCGATTGTGCCAGCCGCACCTCGGTATTGTTCTGCATCGCCAGAGCTATCAGGTTTGCGCCTTCCTGCTCGGCAGCTCCCGGCAAATCTTCCGCGGTGACTTCGATTTGCTGCTCTCGCGCAAGTCCGCATTGGTTGCGCAAAAATATTTCGAGGTCGTCCTCGCGTCCCTGCAACTGCAGCAGCCTTTGCGCGACCTGCGCTCGCGTTAACTGTGCTCGTGTCACCTCCACCGGCAACTCAAAACCCTCTCCTGCGCGTTGTTGCACGACACCAAGAATTTTCTCCGCGCTTTCTTGTTCCTTTTTCAGCAAGTCGGCGGAATGGCGCACTTTCACGAGCTCCAGGTAGGCGGAAGCCGTCCGCGCGATTACCGAATTGCGCGCGTCCTCCAGAAGCGTCTTCTGCGCGCGGGCTTGTTCCTGCTGTTCTTTGCCTTGCCCGCGGAGAGGCTCGTTAAACACTTGCTCGGTGTAGGTCACATTAAAAAGCGCTGGAGCGCGCCCCCCGGGGGTTTCCGGAATCCCGTAGGTATAGCCCGCTCCGGAACCCGCATAAACGTTGGGCAGAAATTGCGCCTTGTTGATCATCGCGGCGTGGTCCGCGATGCTCGCCTGAATTCTCGCAACTTGAATATCCTGGCTGTTTTGTAGAGCCAATTCGATTGCGCGCTTCAGTGTCAGGGCCACCGGCGGCGCGGCAGCTTCCTGCGCCGAAACGGACAGGGTCAACAAGAATGCAGTCACGATTGCTACTGGCAAACGCACGATTCCCCGCATGATGTCGCTCCTTCTACATTCTCTTCGAGACAAATACAAACTCGCGGCGTGCAGCCGCCTGTTCGTGGCGCCGGTGCTATTCGTATCGCAAGGATTCAATCGGCTGCAATTTGGCTGCCTGGCTGGCCGGCAAATATCCAAAAAACAATCCTGTCGAACACGAAACTACAAACGCGAGAATCACGCTTGCGCCCGATACCGGTACGCGAAGATTACCCGGCAGGAAAAACTGTACCGTCACCGGAATCGCGAGACCGATCAGGATGCCAATCACCGCTCCGCCGCCGCTGATCAAAAATGCCTCGATCAAAAATTGATACATGATTTCGCGGCGAGCGGCCCCAATCGCTTTGCGAATTCCAATTTCGCGCGTTCGCTCTGTCACGGTCACCAACATGATGTTCATGATGCCGATACCGCTGATGAGCAGCGCTATAAAGGCGATCACGATCAAAACGACGGTAAGCGCGAGAGAAATCGTGCGTGCGGCGTCCAGAATTGCCGTCAGGGATTGCACACTGTATTCCGCATCTTGAGGATGGCGGCTCTTCAAAATTTGCGCCACCTGCCGCTCCACCGATGGCACATCCTCTGCGCTGACCGCTTGCGCGTC
>QHYO01000167.1 GCA_003224135.1 Acidobacteriota bacterium
CTTGCCTTTCAGTTTTTGTCGTGGAATTCATCAACAAGAAGTTCGAAGCATCCGCTTCAACCAATCGCAACCAGCGCGACCCCCGCGCAAACCAGGATTACTCCTGCCCATCGCGCCGCGTCCACTTCTTCCTTCAAAATATATTTCGCGCCCAGCGTTCCTACCACGTAGCTCAACGCCGACGCCGGAATCACGAAGCTGATCGGCTTCCACGACAACAGCACCAGCAATGCGTAAAACGATGCCGCCATCAGTGGAATCGCTACCCAA
>QHYO01000804.1 GCA_003224135.1 Acidobacteriota bacterium
ATTCTCGTTGCGGTATTCCTTCTAACCTTTTATCAACTCGGTTTTCCGATGGGGCGCGAGGCATGTCGCGCCTCCCTTTCCTGCATTCTGCTTCCTCACGGCAAGGAGAACGCCTCATGTCCGACGCTCCACGAATTCCGCTTCTCGAACACGAAGCCGCCTCGCCCGACGCGCAGAAGATCTACGACGCTCTCCTGGCGGCGCGCGGTGTTGTCCCCAATATGTTTAAAGTTCTCGGCTACCGCCCGGAAATCGCGCAAGGTGTCGCAGGATTCTTGAAGCCCCTCCTCGCGGACGGAGCATTGCCCGGGTCCTACAAAGAGCTCATCGCTGTTCGCGTGTCACAGCAACTACACAGTCCTTACGCCATCCGCGCACACAGCATCTCCGCGCGCCAGAAAGGCGCTAGGGAAGAGCAAATTGAAGGTGTCGCGAATTTCGAAAGCGGCCCCTATTCAGAAAAAGAAAAACTCGGCTTCCGGCTCGCCGATCGTCTTCATCGCGGTCCGGATACGGTCGACGAGGTTTTTTATTCTTCTCTCAAGTCCTCGTTCGCCGACCCTGAACTCATTGAACTCTTTCTCACCGCGGCCGCATTCGAAATGTTTCCGCGGTTCATCGAGGGACTTCGTATTCCAGTTACTCCGCCGCCCGCCGCGAGCGCCTCAAAATGATAAACTTCCATCCATGACTCAACGGCGAATCGCAACCCGGGTTTCACAACTGAATGGCGAAGGCGCGCTCGCCGTCTTTTCCCGCGCCAAAGAACTTGAGCGCCAGGGGCGTTCCATTATCCATCTCGAGCTTGGTGAGCCTGATTTTCATCCGGCTGCGCCTGTTGTCGATTCACTTCGCAGCGCCGTGGCCGCAGGCCACGATCGCTACTGTGCCACCCGCGGCATTCCTGCGCTGCGCGAAGAGATTGCGCACTATCTTGCGCGCACCAGAAAACTCTCGATTCGTCCTGAACAGGTTCTTGTCGCGCCCGGCTGCAAAATGGCGCTCTCCCTTGCCATGATGGCGCTCATCGAACCCGGCGATGAGGTTCTCTACCCGGATCCGGGTTTTCCCATCTATCCGTCATTCACGCGTGGTCTCGGCGCAAAAGCAGTTCCCTTCGGGCTGGTCGAGCGAAATAAGTTTCAGCCTGACCTTGCCGAGATCGCTTCGAAAATTACGCCGAAGACTCGCGTGCTGATGTTTAACTCGCCGAACAATCCCACCGGCACGGTTTTCGATGATCGCGCGCTTGAAGGCGTCGCGGCTCTCGCCACGAAGCACGACTTGTGGGTGGTGACTGACGAAATTTACGCGCGCATCCTCTTCCACGGAGATTACAAATCCATCTGGACGCTCCCCGGAATGGCTGAGCGAACCGTCATCATCGACGGCTTCTCAAAAAGTTTTGCCATGACCGGATGGCGCCTCGGCTATGCCGTGGCCCCCGTTCACGTTATTGACGCGATGGATTTGCTCGTCCTGAACACTTTTACCTGCGCCGCGGAGTTCACTCAAATTGCCGCAATCGAGGCGCTTCGTGACACCACCGACACTGTCGACGCCATGGTCGCCGAGTACAAACTTCGCCGTGACCTCTTCGTTCAATCTCTTGCCAAAATTCCCGGCTTCCGGTGCCATTCGCCCGAAGGTGCATTCTACGCCTGGGCGAATATCGAAGATACCGGTCGGCCGGCGGAGGAAGTCCAGAAACTTCTCCT
>QHYO01000170.1 GCA_003224135.1 Acidobacteriota bacterium
AAAAGGGCTGCAAGATTCTTGTGTTGCGGGTCAATTCGCGCAATCCGGTTACTCGAAAAGAGCGGGCTGAACTGCCGCATCTTCTGGATCACGAAAGTTGCTCAGACCAACGCCTACAAGGCGAAATCGTTGTTTTGGATTCAAGGCCACACGATCCCGCAGTGACATGGCGATGTTCGTGAACTCCTCGCAGGAAGAAGGAGGCGAAGTTGGTGTATAGCTGCGAGTGAGAATCTTGAACTCGCTTGTCTTCAAAGTCTTTTCCGCGAGGCGACGGATCATTGGCTCGATCTCGGTCAACGGCACATCGTGCTCAAACGTGTCCTCGGCCGATACGGACTGTGTCGGCCTGTCCGGAATGACTTCGCTCTTGTCGATTCCCCGGGCCAACTCGAAGAGGCGTATGCCATAGCGACCAAAGCAGCCCTCAAGCATTGATAAATCCATCTTTTGCAAATCCGCGACAGTTTGTACGCTAAGGCCCTTCAGCTTTTCCTCCGTGACCTTGCCTACGCCGGGCAGACGGCCGACCGGCAGGGGCAACAAGAATGAATCTACCTCGTCTGGTTGAATCACGAAGAGCCCATCGGGCTTTCGCCAGTCAGAAGCGATCTTAGCGAGAAATTTGTTCGGCGCTACGCCGGCTGAGGCCGTCAAGTTCAATTCCTCGCGGATTTGTTGGCGAATGGTGCGCGCGACTTGCGTAGCAGTGGGCAGGCCCGTCTTATTGTCCGAAACATCGAGATATGCTTCGTCAAGCGACAAAGGTTCGATCAGGTCAGTATGACGCTTGAAGATTTCGTGCACCTGGCGCGAGACAACCCGATAGCGCAGGAAATCCGGGGGCAGGAATACGGCGTTAGGGCAAAGGCGTTCCGCGCGAACAGCCGGCATGGCCGAACGCACGCCAAAACGTCTTGCTTCATAAGACGCGGCGCAAACTACCGAGCGATTACCGCGCCAAGCGACGACGACGGGCTTTCCGCGCAGCTGCGGATCATCCCGCTGCTCCACTGACGCGTAGAATGCGTCCATGTCGATATGAACGATCTTGCGTACTCGCATGCAGCACCTATCTTATTCCGGAGTTCCTGCCGACTGCGAGCGGTGGAACGGCATTCGAAAGACCCCAGCGAGTGAACTAGGAAGGCATCGCCGGGAAAGTTGATGGCGAGATGAAGGCACGATCTCCAGCATTTCCTCATTGTGTGCGCTCTCGTATCTGACCGGTATTGTTCCGGGTACAATCCGAGGCAATCACTGGCGAAAGATTCCAACCTCGCGCGAACCGCCGCAAGATAGAAAATCGATACCACTATGTTCGCTGCCGAAGTTCGAGCCTCGCTATTGAAGACCAAAAAAGAACGGAAGTAAGTCAAAACCGAACGCCAAATCCTCAGCTAAGTAGTCCGAATCCGGCGGGGCTGTGCCGGTGAGCGCGGTCCCTCTTTTCGTCGCAGCTCGAGAGGCGTTCCCCTTCGCACTAGGCCTCAGCCGAAACCCGGCGATTTCGGCCGTTCGCCATTTTCTGCATCATGACCATGATGAGTTTGCGGTCTGCGTCTCCCGCCTTGCTCAGGCATTTTCTGAGTTTGGTCAGGTATGCGGCTTGCTTGCCCGAACTCCCCCATACGACATCGTCGGAGGTCTTTCGCTCCAGGAGATTCGGCAACTTGGGCGGCTCTTCGCCATCATAAAAGAGCTGATAAAGCGGCACTTCAAGAGCCCTCGCTATCTTCTCCAGTGTTTCAATCGCCGGAACAGTATGGCCATTCTCCACGCGCGAAATGTAGCAGCGCAACAGCCCCGTCCGCTTCTCGATATCTCCTTGCGAGAGTTTCTTTCCCGCTCGCAATTCACGCAAACGATCTCCGATCACCATATCCCCTCTTACGTCTCAACAACTTATTTGACCTTCTATTCCGATTCCACAAGACGCATCGTAACGCCGATCACCCGCCCCACAATCTCCGCCTCGCGAGGGTAGGAAAAACGCCGGACCTCGCATTTCGAGTTCGGGTGAGGAATTGCCGATAGATAGCCATCCTTCATCTCGCACCAGCTGCAGATATACTCCCCTCGCAGCTCGATGAAATAGATCGGTCTCTCGTGCTCGTTCTGCCACTTTGTTGACGCGACCTACCGCTGATTCTGGTCGATC
>QHYO01000169.1 GCA_003224135.1 Acidobacteriota bacterium
TATTCGCAACTGGGCGGCTACCTTTTGTACGAAGAAATTCACAGCCGCCTGGGCAACATGGCCGATTCCGCAGCCAATATCGCCGCGGCAGAGAAAACTCTGCCCGCTTCGATTTCCGATAAGGTAGTGGAGGATGCGCTCGATGCTCAGATTCACGTCGCGTACGCGAAGGAACTTCCCGGCCTGAAAATCGAATTCCACGCCGATCCGCGGCTGTTGGCGCGCGTCGCCGGTCCCAACGTCAATGAGTTCACAGGAATTCTTCAGTCCGGCGGCCAAATACATTTGATCGCGATGCGCGAAGTGGAATCGGCACGCGGAAAGAACCTAGTTGAGCTCAGTTTGCGCGTGACGCCGGACTTCCTCGAAACTGTCGCTCCCGATCTTGGGCCAATTCAGGTGACCGCGCTGCAGCGGGCGGACGGCGAAGATTCGGCGAATGCCGTTCTGCTGGGCAATGTGCGCTACCGGTTTCAGAACCGGATTTCCACGCGTCGTCGCACGCTGCAATTGCCAACTTACTGGTTTGATCCGGTGATTGAAGGTTTTTCAAAGCTGGACGCAACGTACCTGGAGCCAGGGGAGAAAGCCGGAGAGAAGCAGCCGGTTTTTGCGTCGTTTACCGCGCGCCCTTCGGTTTTGAATGGGCGCATCTTCAGTTCGCTGGGCGAATTCAGCAGCAGCCGCGTGCTGGGATTCGAACTCGTTGCGGGGGTTTTGCTTCTCATCGAGATTGTGGCTCTGATTACTGGAATTGTGCTGACACGCGCAATCACCAGCGCCGTGGATGAGCTCTACCGGGCAACGCAGCAGGTTCAGGAAGGCGACCTGACCCACAAGGTGAAAATTGAGAGGCGCGACCAGCTAGGAATTCTTGGGGAGTCTTTTAATTTGATGACGGACTCGATCGTGAGCTTGATCGAGGAACAGAAACAACGCCAGCGCCTGGAAAACGAAATATCCATCGCGCGTGAAGTGCAAAACCAGCTTTTTCCGCAGCGCATGCCGTCTGTTCCCGGCGTGGAAATCGAGGCCATTTGCAAAGCGGCGCGCACCGTCAGCGGTGACTACTACGACTTTATTCAGTTAAGCGAGACGCGCATCGCGATTGCCATTGCCGACATCTCCGGAAAAGGAATTTCCGCGGCGCTGCTGATGGCGAGCTTGCAGGCGGCGCTTCGCAGCCAATTGCTCGCGCCTGGCAGCGAGTCCATGAGTACTGCGGAGCTGGTTTCCCGGCTGAACCGCCATTTGGTTCGCAACACCGGCGATGATCGTTTTGCGACTTTCTTCGTTGCTGTGTATGACAGCGCGACGCGACTTCTGCGCTACACAAATGCCGGGCATTTGCCCTCCTTCTGCATTTGTGGTGATCATGCGATTTATCTCGACAAGGGCGGTATGGTTCTAGGCGTTTTTGAAGATTATGCCTACGAGGAAGGTTCGGAGGCTGTTCCGCCCGACGCAATTCTCGTGGGTTACAGTGACGGCCTGGTGGAGCCGGAAAACGTTTATGGAGAAGAGTTCGGTATCCAACGCTTGAGGGATGCCGCGATCCGCTTGAACGCGTCATCTCCACGTGCGATCGCCCAAGGGATGATGCAATCCGCCGAAGAATGGGCAGGCACACCTGAGCAGGCGGATGACATGACTGTGATTGTTGCGCGAATGCGATGAGCCGGTTTAGTGCTGGTCTATTGGCTGGGCTATACTTAAAAAACTTAGTTTCTCGAAATGAGGATTGGAATGGCACTACGCAACCGTGTTGCGCTGATAACGGGCGGAACTCGCGGCATCGGCCGCGGAATCGCTCTGCGTCTGGCGAAAGAGGGCGCGCGAATTGCTATCGGCTATCGCACGAACAAAAATGCCGCGCAAAATACGCTGAGGCATCTGCAGGCAGCCGGAGCGGACTGTGTCGCGGTTGAAGCGGACATCACAACGGCCGCTCGCTGCGAACAATTTGTAAACACGGTCACGGATCGTTTTGGCCGTCTGGATATTCTCGTAAACAACGTTGGCGATTTTCGCTGGGGCACGCTTGCCGAGGGCTCTCTTGAGGACTGGCAGGACATTTTTGCTTCGAATCTGATGAGCGTGGTTTTTATGAGCCGCGCTGCACTGCCTCACATGCGCAAGGGGCGCTGGGGTCGCATCATCAATCTCGGAGCCGTGGGCGCCGAGCGTGCCTTCGGTCAGGCGAAAATTTCGGCATACGCTTCGGCTAAGGCTGCGGTCGTCGCGCTCTCTCGTTCGCTGGCATTGGAAGAAGCGAAGAACGGCATCACGGTGAACGTGGTGAATCCGTCAAGCATTGACGAAAAAGAACTGAGCCTCGACGAAGCGCGCCGTATTAAGGACGCGCGGTTTCCGATTGGCCGGCCGCCTACGGTGGATGATGTCGCCGCGTCCGTTGCGTTCTTCGCGTCCGAAGAAGCCGAATATGTCACCGGCCAGGTCGTGAACGTTAGCGGCGGCTGGATGCTTTGATTTTTCCCGTAAACCTTTCCTTATGAAAGCTCTCACCGCATCCGAAATGCGCGAAGTGGATCGGCTCACGACCGAGCGCCACGGCATCAGCGGCACTCAGCTAATGGAAAATGCGGGAACCGCCGTGGCAGAAGTTGTTCGTCAGCAAATTTCGCTGCGCTTCCAGTCGCCTGCCAGGCGGGTCTTTGTACTGTGCGGGAAGGGCAACAACGGCGGAGACGGGCTTGTCGCTGCGCGCCATCTGCGCCAGGAAATTCGCCAGACCGTGGTTCTTCTGTTTGGCTCTCCCGAAGATCTCCGGGACGACCGTGCATCATATTTTCAACGTTGGCGCGATGCGGGTGGAGAAACCTTACTCATCCGAAATAATGCAGAGTGGGTAGTTGCATTTTCGCGGATCGCCGGTGCCGATGTGGTTGTTGATGCGCTTCTCGGTACTGGCTTACGCGGGCCCGCGACCGGGCTCATCGCTAAAGCAATCAGTGAAATCAATTCGCTTTCGAGAAACGCGAGGGCGCCGATCCCTGCACTTATCGTTGCTGTGGACATTCCTTCAGGTTTGCCCTCTGATGGCCAACAAGCCGAAGGGCCCGTGCTTTACGCACATACCACGGTTACGTTCACCGCGCCCAAAATCGGGCAGCTGCTTTCGGTCGACGCACAGAGCTGCGGCAACTTGATTGTTCGTGCGATTGGCTCACCGGCCAAACTCGTCGATGAACTGGGCAAAGAAACGATTCGCTGGTCTGGGCCGGACGAATTCGCCGAGCTCCCGCTGATCCGCTGCGCGGATTCGCACAAAGGTCTTTACGGTCATGTACTTGTGGTCGCTGGATCAGCCGGCAAGTCCGGAGCAGCAGTGCTGGCTGGGGTCGGCGCGCTCAAAGCTGGCGCTGGCCTTGTGACAATCGCGGCGCCCGACTCCGTGCAGGGGATCGTGGCGGCACATCAATCTGAATACATGACCGAGCCATTGCCTACGCTGGCAGATGGTTCCA
>QHYO01000164.1 GCA_003224135.1 Acidobacteriota bacterium
GACTTGCCCGCGCCGTTGTCTTGTTCGCTTGACGATTTCCTGAATCAATTTCGCTCGCAATACGCTGGAGGTTGCGCTCTGTTGCACCCCGAAGGGACTGAACATCGCGGACACGCTGATCCTTGCGCTGCTTCCATCCATCACTACGCTTTTCTCGAACAGGTGTCCGGCGAGATCCTCGACAAATGAAGCTTGCTCGTGTGCCCGCTCTGCCAGCGCCGCAACATGTTCGACTACCGCTCGGTTGAACTGCCTTTCGAGCAAAGGCAACAATTTCTTGCGCATGCGCGCCCGCATACGTGCGGTATCGCGGTTCGTCGCGTCCTCCCGCCAGGTCTGTTTCTTTTCGCGCAGATATTTTCGCAACTCGTCATGCCGGAATCCGAGCAACGGCCGTACAACGGGCCCGGCGACGGGATGAATTCCGGCAAGTCCCGCGACTCCCGTGCCACGCACAATATGCGCTAGAACTGTTTCCGCCTGGTCATCCATCGTGTGAGCCGTAGCCACAATCTCGGCCAGGCCTTGACCGGCAATCCGTTCGAAAAATCCATAACGGGCGCGCCGCGCTGCATCTTCCAGGTTTGCCTTTTCACGTTTCGCTTTTCCCGCCACGTCGGCGCGGCCAACGTGGAACGTTACACCAAATTTCTCAGCAAGCGCCGCCACGAACTTTTCGTCCGCGCGAGACTCCTTCCCCCGCAGCTGGTGATTGAAGTGAACCGCAGTGATCACGATCCCCAGTTTCGACCGAAGCTCGGCAAACAGCGTCAGCAGCGCAACGGAATCCGCGCCGCCGGAAACTCCGACGCCAATTTTCAGTCCGGCGCGAAACCACGCTTGTCCTTTCACGTATTCCGCGAATCTGCGCTCGATGTTTTCCTTGAACGGACTCTTCTGCACAGCCTCGCCTCATTTCGTCTGCATGATCCCACAAAAACAGACGCAATGTACTTGACCGCGGAGAACCAGGCGGCGATCACGCAAAAAAAGAGAGGCAGCCAACTGGCTGCCTCTAGAAGAGACCACAGCTGCTCAAACGTGCTCTAGAACGTGATCTTTCCCATAACTTGCACGATGCGGGCGTCCGTTGCGGCCGCAGCAAACGCGCCATACGGCGAGGTCGGCGGCTGAACGGCACTGACGATCGTGCCAAAGTTGCTGCTGTTGGCAAGATTGGAGATGGGGTTGGCAAAGTTCACATGGTTGAACACGTTGTATGCGTTAGCGCCAACCGTGAATGCCAGCCTCTCATGGAAATGGAAGGTCTTTTTCAGCCCCAGGTCGGCGTTGAAGAATCCGGGACCGCGGAACGAATTCCGCGGAATCGTTCCGAAGGTTGTGACTGCCGATCCGCTCGCGAATTGCGACGCCGAAAAGCAAGCTGTGTTCGCACTTGCGCCGCCGCAGGACAACGGAACGGCGCCAATGGGTTGACCGAGCACGGTGACGTTTTGAAGGTTAGTTCCGCCATCAACCAGGTTCGCGCCCGTAAGTCCGTCCACGACGCTGAATGGCAGACCGGTCCGGTGGAAGAATGTTCCGGAGACGGTCCATCCGCCGGCGATCGTGCTCAGTGCTCGGTTTTCGAACCTCATCGGCAGTTCCCAGACATAGCTCGCATTCAGGCTGTGACGAACGTCATAGTCCGAGTTGCTGTAGTTCAAGCTCGTCGGGCTGAACGGGCTGATCTGGTTCAATAAGCTGTCGTTGAAGCTGTATGGATCGATGCCGCCGTTCGATACATTGTCCAGCGTATGGCTGAAGGTATAACTGAACTGGCCGGAGAATCCGTGCCAGAGCTGTTCCTGCACCGCTGCAGTCACTCCGTTGTAGTTTGATCTTCCATTGTTGGTCAGCTGCAGAACGTTCTGCACCCGGCTGTCCGCCGCCGTGGCAGGCAGCCCGCCGAATCCGAAGCTGTTCAGATAAGGATTCTCGAGCAATTCATCGTAGCCATGGTTTCCCACGTAGTTGACGGATAGCACTGTCCGCTTTCCGACTGTGTGCTGGACCATAAGGTTCCATTCCACATACTTGGGATTCTGCAGTTTGCCGACTACGTCATTGAGGTTTGGAGTGGCGCAGCCTGCCGGCGCGGCGCCCAGGAAACCGGCCACCGTGCCGCCGCTGTTGAAATTGTTCTGGAATGCGGTATTGCACTGCGCAACGAGTGCCGCAGCGCTGTTGGGATTGCTGCTTGCGTCGATCGTTCCCAGGGAAGAGAGCGAGAAACTCGTCACCTGCGGGAAGTTGGTGGTGAACTGGTCCAGGATCTGTCCAGGATACAAGTCGGAGAAGAGTCCGATTCCGCCGCGGATCACGGTTTTGTCGCCTAGCGGGCTCCACGCAAATCCGACACGTGGTTCGAACACGACTCTTTCGACGTTGGGCAAAATCTGGCTGATACCCGTGGTTACCATTTGGTTGAAGGGAATTGTTGCATCGTGGCTGAGCTGGTCGAACGGCACATTGCCACGGGATACGCAATCGGACTGGCACGTTCCGCCGGAGTTCCGGTCGGCGCGCAACGCCAGGGTAAGTTTCAGTTTCGAATTCACTCTGAATTCGTCCTGGAAATAGAAGCCCACGCTATAGAAGGCCAGCGGTTGTGAATTGTGAATCGCGAAGTTCTGCTGAATTACATCGGCCGATCCGTTCGCAAAGTCCAGGATGCTGGACTGGATTGCAGGGAAGCTTCCTTCGCTTGCGGTGAAGTCGCTGACGTCATCGCGGCGGAAGTTTACGCCCATCTTGAACGTATGCTTTCCACGCTCGACCGAAAGGTCGTCCACGAGCTGCCACTGGGTTACATTGCGGCCCTGGGGAAACAATGCGAAAAACGGATCAGATCCCGATCCTGAGCCGAGCGGTGTCAGGCTGGTGTCGTTCGTGCTCAAAATAAAGGGAAATGCCGAAAGCGCGCTGCTGAGGTTGGGGCTTTCAAACAGCGCGGAGTAATACAGCACGGAGCCGACAAAGTTGTTCACCACGCGCGGAGTGAAAACGTGCGTGTAGTTCAGCTGGCCTTCGTTCTGCGGCTGGTTACTCTGGATGTTGAAAACCGGATCAATCGGGTCGGTGTACGTCGGCTGGCTGCCACGATCGAATTTCACTCGGCCAAAGATCTTGTCCTTGTCGCTGAATTCATAATCCACACGGCCGCTGAGCAGCCATTCGCGGTTTCCGTTTGGCACCGACACGCGGTATTGCGCAAGGCAGGGAGTTGTCGCAAACGGCCCCGCAGCCGTTACTCCGTTTGCAGTGGTCGCTCCAAGGCCGCCGCAGCTGTTGCCCACGGCAGGATTGTTAATGTCTTGTGCGACCGGCTGCGCATTCGCAACGCCGGGTGCGTTGTTGTATAGGCCAAATATCTGCTGATAGAAGGGAATCGCCGCCGCGTTGTTCGCCGGCAGGCTGGTCGTCAGAATGTAGTTTTCCAGAGCCTGTGTCGGCACGAAGACCTGGCTGCTCGATCCGAACGTGTAGCGCAATCCTTCCGTGTTGACGAAGAAGAAGGCCTTGTTCTTCTTGATGGGTCCGCCAAGGGATGCCGCCCACTGATTGTTGTTTTCAAAAGGCCGTGGCGACCCGCCTGCGTTCAGGAAGAAGTCGTTCGCATTCAGCGCGCTCCCGTTCCAGTAGTACACCGCATCGCCGTGGAACGCGTTGCCACCGGATTTCGTCGTGTAGTCCACCTGCGCTCCGGCTTGCCGCCCGTACTGGCCCGTGTAGCCGTTGCTCACCACCGCGACTTCCTGCACTTCGTTCGAACCAAGCAACAAGTTGCTCGCGCCGGAGTTGTTCAGGTTGAGGAAAGGATCGTTGTAATCATTTCCATTGATGGTAAAGAGATTCGCCGTTGCGGGAAGCCCGAATGCCGTAAAGTTTCCGAACCCGCCTCCGTTCGAAGTGTTCATCGTCACGCCGGGGGAAATCTGCGCGATGTAGCTTAAGTCACCGCCGGGATTCGGAATATTCTGTAGCGTGCGCAGATCAACGTTCGAGGCAATGTTGCCGTCTTCTGTTTGGAGCAATGGTGCGCTCCCGATGATTTCAATGGTCTGTGTCGCCTCGCCGATTTCCAGCTTTGCGTTGATCGTCGTGGTCTGTCCCAACAAGACCTCGGATTTGTCCAGGATGCGCCGAAACCCCGTCTTCTCCACCGTCACGCTGTATTTCCCGGGCTTTAACAGCGGGAATTGATACGTCCCTGTCGGTCCGGTTACCGCCGTTTGCGTTTCCTGCGTCGCATCACTCACGAGTGTGACTTTTGCATCCGTCACTACCGCTCCCGATGGGTCCGTTATCGTGCCACTGACGGCTCCCGTCACAATGCTCTGCGCGTTCGTCGCGCCGCAAATGACGAGGAGCAGCAGTGAAAACAGAACCAAGTATTTGAGGTGCCGCCTGCTTCTCATAGTCTTTCGTTCTCCTTGAGTTTGTGAATTCCACTTGTCGCCCGGCTCGCGCACATTCGGCGCTTCTCTCCTTGTCGTTCTCCACCGCATACAAGCGGGCGCTGGCACACACCACTCCCTCCGCGCGAATCCTGTTTTCACGCAGTTCCCCGTCTCCGTCGTTTTTTGCTTATGTACTGCGAGCCCGGCCTAGGCTTCCTGAGGACCTACGGTTGGCTAATCAAAATGGCTCGCAGCACTAAATCGAACTGCCTGGCGCGACATCACGGTGCAAGCCGAATGCCAATCCCGCGGGCTTTCGATAAAGGTCTTATTTATCCCGCAGTTACGCGAAATTTACATTTCCTGCATGCTGCTTTGCTATGTCCAACAAAAGATTTCTTCAGAAATTTGTATTACCGTTCAGTACAAAAATCTTCTACCTGTACGAATTGGTAATCAAGTGGAGTGATGAAGGGAAGATAAGCGGTCCAAGTCCGCAGACGGAAAGGGGCGTTGTGGTGTTTCGTTGCCTGCGGAGTATGACGCTGCAGTTACGAATTTGGTTTCTTCGTTGCCTCTATAAATCTCGCCGCGAAGAATTTCGCAACCGAGACTCGTTAACTTCCGACCGAGTCATCGATTGGCGATCGACGAGAAAGACAATAAAAATGACGCATAGCCGAGGAAATAACGAACAGCGAGAGTATGC
>QHYO01000165.1 GCA_003224135.1 Acidobacteriota bacterium
CGCTGCTGGCCGTACTCGTTTCCACCTGGTGGATCCCGGACTTCCACGTCGCTCTTCTTTCCGGCCCGCCGTGGCTCGTCTTCCTTACCGTGTGTTACTTTATTTGGCGAAAGTTTCAGCGCCCCAAGTCTGCTGCGGGAGCCGCACCTCATGGATGAACTGCTCAACTGGCGCGGTGAATTCCCGATCCTGGATCGCACAACATATTTGATCAGCAACTCGCTCGGCGCGATGCCGCGCGGAGTGTACGACTCGTTGCACGCATACGCCGACCTGTGGGGCGAACGCGGCGTGCGCGCTTGGGAAGACTCCTGGTGGGATCTGGCCGGTGTGGTCGCCGACCAGATATCTCCGCTGATCGGAGCGGCACCGGAGGAAATTTCTCTCCACCAAAACGTCACCACCACGCAGGCAGTCATCACCTCATGCTTTGATTTCCGTGGCCCGCGCGACAAGATTGTGATGACCGATCTCGAATTTCCGTCGGTGCAATATTTTTATCACGAGCAACGCCGTTTCGGAGCGCGTGTCGAACTTGTGCCCAGCGCCGATCCCATCCGGTTCGACCTTGAAACATTTCTCGCCGCGATTGACGAAACGACTCTGCTTGTTCCTATTCGTGTTCCAGGCTACCGGCACCATGCCGGTCGACGTTCGCGGCCTCGGTGCGGATTTTGCCGTGGGCGGCGTACTCAAATGGCTGTGCGGCGGTCCCGGCGTGGCCTATCTCTACGCGCGCGAAGACCTGCGCCACAAATTGCGCCCCGCGCTGACGGGCTGGCTCGCCCATCGACGCCCTTTCAATTTCGAGCCCGGGGAAATCGATCCACGCGAAGATTCATACCGCTTCCTGAATGGCACACCTCACATTCCTGCGCTCTATGCCTGCCAGCCGGGGCTCGCAATTCTAACTAAGGTTGGCACGCAAGCCATTCGCGAAAAATCCATCCGCATGACCACGCGCCTCCTTGAAGGCGCTCGTGCGCGCGGCTGGCGCGTCAACACCGCGCAAAATGCCGAGGATCGTGGCGGAACAGTTTCGGTCGATTGTCCGCACGCTTTCGAAGTCTGCCGCGAATTGCTGGCGCGAGAAATCCTCGTTGACTACCGCCCGCAAGCCGGTATCCGTATCTCTCCTCACTTTTACAATCAGGAAGAGGAGTGTGATTTCGCCCTTTCGCAAATAGAGGAAATTCTGAACACGCGCGCCTGGGAAAAGCAGGTCCTCGCTCCAGAGGCAGGCCTAAAACGATGACCGGTCGATCGTCCAAGAGTGAAACATCCGCGTTCCAACTCTCCATCATCGTTCCGTCTTTCAACGAAGAAGTTCGCCTTCCAGCTTCTTTGCAACTCATCGCGGCTTACGTCAGCTCCGCGAACCGCAGCACGGAAGTTTTGGTTGTAGATGACGGCTCAAAAGATCGCACTGCCGAAGTCGCAGCATCGTTCGCGGACCGTATCCCAAATCTTCGCGTGCTGAGGAATGGCGAGAACCGCGGCAAAGGTTACAGCGTGCGTCACGGCATGCAGGAAGCCCGGGGCGAGTACGTTCTATTCAGCGACGCCGATCTCTCCGCGCCCATTGAAGAAGCCGATAAACTGCTGTCGGCACTGCGGCAGTACGATATCGCCATCGGCTCGCGCGCGCTCGATCGCGACCTCATTGAGGTACATGAGTCACTCTTTCGCGAATTTGCCGGAATCATATTCAATCGCATCGTTCGAATCGTTTTGTGGCTTCCGTTCGTGGACACCCAGTGCGGCTTCAAAGCGTTTCGCCGAGAACCATGCCGCATCATTTTCGAACAGCAACGCATCGAACGCTTCGGCTTTGACCCCGAATTGCTCTACCTGGCGCGCCACCATGGCCTGAAGGCCACCGAAATTCCCGTGCGCTGGTCGCATTCGCCTGCAACCAAGATCAACATGATGCGCGACAGCATTCAAATGTTCATTGATGTGTTCACCATTCGCTGGAACTCTCTTCTCGGTCGCTACCGCCGGCACAAATAAGCCTGGCACTTTGTATTATAAAGTACTTGACAATGATTGCTCTTCCCGCTATTCTCCCCTTCCATGGCGATTCCAGGACCACTTCACTCTTCTCCTCCCGCACCGATCCCCATCGACGTCCGTGCTGCCGACCATCTCCGCTACATCCGAGAAACCATGGAGCGCGCCGGCGAATTCACTGCGGTTCCGGGCTGGGGTGGCGTAGCCATGGGTCTGACCGCGCTTGTCGCGGCCTACTCCGCTTCCCACCAGCACACGCCCCAACGCTGGCTTTCCATTTGGCTCATCGAGGCATTCGTCGCGGTGGCCATCGCCGCGCCCGCCTCCGCCACCAAAGCCCATCGCGCCAACGCAAAATTGCTTTCCGGCCCCGGCCGTAAATTTCTCTTGAGCTTTGCTCCTCCCATCGTGGTCGGCGGGCTTCTGACGTTCGCGCTCGCCCACGCCGGTTTTCACGCTCTTCTCCCGGGAGTGTGGCTGCTTCTGTACGGAGCGGCAATTGTCACCGCCGGTTCGTTCTCGGTTCGCGTTGTTCCCATCATGGGACTTTGCTTGATGCTGCTCGGCGCGGCGGCACTCTTCGTTCCGCGTACGATGGGCGACCTGTTTATGGCTCTCGGCTTTGGTTTCGTCCAGATCGGATTCGGCATCTGGATCGCCCAGCGGCATGGAGGCTGACGAAAATTCGCATGTCTAAGTCATCTACAATTCGAAACGACCATGGGGCACGCCCCAGCTCGCTCGGTTCGGTTAAGGAACACAACCGCGAAGCGGTCTCTCCAGATCTGGATCGCCTGATTCATGAGCGCATTCGTCTCGGTATCGTAAGCGCGCTGGCGGTCAACCGCTCCCTAACCTTCAACGAATTAAAAGCGCTTCTGAAAACCACGGACGGCAACCTGAGCGTGCACGCCCGCCGCCTTGAAGAAGCCGACTACATCCTCTGCACCAAGTCTTTCGACGGTCGCTTGCCCAAAACCGAATACCGCCTGACGGCTGCAGGCCGCAAAGCGCTTGAACGCTACTTGAACCACATGGAGGCATTGATCCGCGCAACGCGCGAGGGCTAAAAAATTTGCCCCGACACTTTGTAGTATAAAGCAATTTATCTAAACTCTCCGCGGCGGAGAAGGAATCACCATGACCGTTCAACACGTAATCCTGCAGCACATTCTCAACGCTCCTCCGGTCAGTTCGCCTCCGTCCCTGCACGTCGCCATCATCACCGATGGCAACGGTCGCTGGGCTAGTTCACGCGGCTTGCCACGCTCGGCAGGACATCGCGCCGGCGCCGAAGCCAGCCGCTCCATCATCGAAGCCGCTCCCAAACTCGGTATCCATACGCTCACGCTTTTCGCGCTCTCCTCAGCGAATTGGAAACGTCCAGCGGCGGAAGTCAACGGGATCCTCCGTCTCCTGCACGAATACCTGCTCACCGAAACTACCCGCTGCGTCGAGAACGGGGTCAGAATCAGCATCATCGGCCGGCGCGACCGCATTCCTTCCACGTTGCGGCAGACCATTACTGACGCCGAAGCCGCCACGGCGCGCGGCACGCGACTTCATCTTCGTCTCGCCATCGATTATTCGGCGCGCGAAACGATCTATCTCGCCGCGCGCCGCTATTACAAGGCCACGGAACTTTCTCTCGAATCCTTTTCGGAGGTCCTCTCGGAAATTTCGCGCGGCGGCTCAACCGACGTCGATCTGCTGATTCGCACCGGTGGCGAGCAGCGGCTTTCCGATTTTCTTCTGTGGGAATGTGCGTTTGCCGAACTCGTTTTCCTGGATCAGCGCTGGCCGGATTTTACGGTCGCCGATCTTCGCGCAGCGCTCGCGGAATTTTCTCGGCGCGAACGCACGCGCGGTGCGCTGCCTCAAGAGCTGGCTGCTGAGAATTTCTGAAACCTGCGCGATGGGAGGCGCACATGGCAGAGACACCGCGTTACGCTCATTTGGTCGCTCTCCTATTTCTTGGCAGCGCCTTTGTGATTTCGATTTGCGTGCTCGTCGCCGCGGTAGCGATGATCAGCAAGTCTGTGCACATTCGAAAGTGCGCAGCCGCAGGCGCCGCGCTCACCGGCATCGGCTACGTCGCGCTGCTGTTCGCCGTGGCGCTCGCGAGCCGCGACACGACCCTGCCTCCCGGCAACTCGAAATACTTCTGCGAAGCAGACTGCCACATCGCCTATTCGATTGAGAGCGTCACGGAGGCATCCACGCTCGGTCCCGAGACGAAACCGATCACAGCACAAGGACG
>QHYO01000171.1 GCA_003224135.1 Acidobacteriota bacterium
CGCCATTGAAGATCATGCCGCCGCCAACGAAGCCACTGCCGAAGTTAATGGAGCCGGAGCCTCCCGTTGTGATCGTGTAAGCAGCAGTGGAGACGTTGCTTGCGAAAAATCCGCTTGCCGTTGCGATTGCTTTGACCGTGGTGCTTGCGCTGATGGTGATTGGCGAAGAATAGAGAAGTGTGGAACCGCCAGCGCTTCTGAACGTCGGAGCCGCAGCTTGAGATTGGATGGTGTACGTGGCGCTGGCAACGGCGCTGGCTGAGTAGCCCGAAGCGGCGGCGATGGCTTTAATGGTTCTCGTGGAGCTGACGGTCAGAGGACCAGTGTATTGAGCTGTGGATCCGCCAACGCTGGTGGCGGGAATGGTGCCGTCAATCGTATAGAAGATCGTCGCCCCCGCAGTGGAATCCGAGAGCGAAACAGTCTGAGTGGCCGGATAGGTGCCCGCAAGGGGGCTAAATGTGGGCGTTGCCGCTTGCGCTGGAGATTGCGAGGTGGGCGTAAATGTCCATGTCTCGATCTTCTGACTTGACGTGAGGCTGCCGGTGCCGCCAGTGAATCCAACGTAGGCGGTATTAGCGCCAACAATCTGCGGAATATTAAGGGTCCAGCTGGTGGTGTAGCTGACGTTGGTAACGCCATCCGTGATGGTCATGGTCAGTGTGGTTCCGTCATAGACCATGTGAACACCAAAAGTGTCGCCGCTGTGAAGGTTGATGCCAGGAGCGACAAGATCCACGAATGGGACCGTTGGCGAGGCGCCGTTGGTGTACAGGCCGGTGGAGTCGCTTGATTCACCTGCGTTGCCGTAGATGTCAAATTTAATGGCAACGCTCTTCCCGATGCCTGGCGTGCCGTTTGGTGCGTCCGGTCCATAACCAAGGCCGCCGCCCGCCGGACCCAGAGCGTTGAGACCGCTATTTTGAATGGTGAAAGTAAAGCCATCGGCTCCGGGACTGGCGATTTGGAAAGTAAAATCGTTGGTGAAGCTTTGGATGTTAACAAGAGTGTTGAACCAAGCACTCGAGGTTTCCAAGGATCCGCTATCGGTGAGCTGCAACCGGCTATCGGCGAGACCCGTAGATCCATTAAAGGTCATGACACTTGCGGCGGAGCTGAAACCGTTCACAAAATTGGAGCCTGTTCCGCCTTGATTGGGTGTGAATGTATAAGTTGCCGTGGAAACGTTGCTGTTGGACATGCCCGTGGCGGCAGCAATGGCTTTGACGGTGGTTGTCGCACTGATGGTGATCGGTGAGGAATAGAGAGCGGAGGCGGTCGTGGGAGTCGATCCGTTGGTGGTGTAATAAATTTTCGCGCCCGGGGTAGTATCGGATAGAGCGACGGAGATGGGAGAAGAGAAAGAACTGGGAGCAGGCGAGAACGTCGGAGCCGCGAGCTGATTCTGGAGAGTATAGGTTTGGCTTGTTGACAAACTCTGCAGAAAGTTCGTGGCACTGGTAATCGCGGTGATGGTTTCCGTGGTTGTGACGCTGATGGGGCCCGTGTACTTTGTCGAAGATGTCGTCGGTGCGGAACCGTCCGTGGTGTAGTAAATGGTCGCACCAGAGGTCGAATCCGTTATAGTCACGGAAAGAGAACCAGTGAAGGTTTGACCTGCCGGGCTGATTACGGGCGTCGCAGTAGTTGGCGTGGCGTTCAGCAGCCCATAGACATCCAGTTCACCAGCAGTGCCTACATACACCTTGCCGTTGGCGATGGTTGGAACAGCAAATTTGGTGGCTTGACCAGCACTATCGCGCGATGAATTCTGGGAACTGTTGTAAAGCTCCGTAGCGACGTTGGAAGCGTCGAAGGCATACAGAACAGCGCTGGTGCCTTGATTGTATTGGTCGGTGCGAATCGCCCAAACGACGCCGCTGGTATTGCCGTTCGAGGAAACAGAAGGTGTCGCGCCGGGGAATTCTGAATTTTCCTGCGAAATGCCGGTAGGCGTAGCAGAGAATCTACCGTTGGTCAGCGTGAAAGATTGCAAGGCCCCCAGTCCCCACTCGTAGAGGGTGTTATTCCAGAAAGCAGGACCGCTCCAGATGCCGCCGGATTGTCCGGCAATTACCTGAACGACGTTGTCAGTGGAACTGTTGAAACCGCCCATGTTGTCACGGTCTACGAGGTAGAATTTGCCCTCTTTGCCCGCTTGGATGAGCAGATGGGTGTGACCGCCAACGGACTGATCCGGCAGCAGGAGCACGCCGCCTGAGGCAAGGTCTTCGTCACCAATGTTCAGGGCGTCTTGATTAAATGGAGTGAAGGAATCCTGGACCGTTAAGGTGCCGCCTGAGAGATCCAGGCGAATGATGTCGTCGCCGTAGTTCATCGAGTTGGTGTAAGGAGGCGTGGCGTTAAACGAACCATTGCCCGTAGGGATGAACATCCGCCCATAAGGCTTATTGACCGAGTCAATCACATCGGCGGCGAGTCCCGTGCCGGCCATCCACACACCCGAACCGAAGCCGTTGGGTGTCGTGCAATACGCGCTGATTTGGCTCAAAGTCGCAGCATTGTAGGAAAGGATCCAACCGTGCCAGGGGCCATTGTCGCCGTGAGAGCCAAAAGCAACATAAACAACCCCGTTTTGGAGCAGAAGTCCAGAACGATTCAGTTGCCATTTTGGATCGAAATTGAGGACGCCTCCCGATGCGCCATTGCCTGTGCCTGGGACAGACGCGGAAAGGGCGACTGGACCGCCGAATTTTTCCGCGCCGCTAGAGATGTCGAGAGCATGCAGCCGCTGGACGTACGTTAGGCTTGATCCCCCTTCTTTCGTTTTGCCAATAACGTAAAGGGTGCCGGTTGCAGCGTCGATCACTGGGGTTCCGGTAATTCCGATTTCCGGAACGATGTCAGCAGTGCTGACATCACCGTTCGGGACGGTGGTTGCGCCGGACGGGGCGCCGTGAGCAGAGTCCAATAGCGTGATTTGCCAAAGAGGAGCGGAGTTTGCGCCTCCATTCGAGTCTGCGTCGAACGCATAAATACTGTCGTGCTCGGTGGCGATGAAAATGACGTTATGGGCGCCCTTGCCAGCGATCGCGAGGTTTGGAACATAGAGAGGCTGGGCGTAGACTCGGCCGTCCACGGCGTAAGAGAACAATTTGCCGAAGGTGGTTTGATTCACATTGGTGGGTGTCAGAACCGTTTCGGTGGTGTACGCGCCGGTGCGAGCGTTATTGTTGTGCTGTGTCAGGACAGGGGTTTGCGCGGAGGAAGCCGGAGGCATGACGAGACAAACTAATGCAAAAAGGCAGAAGGCGCAGGCATAATCGACCTTCCGCAATTCCTTGAGCGACGCTAGTCCCTCCCTCCTTGCGGAGGTCGACACTAGAGAGGGCGTTCCTGAACAAAAAATCATCGGACTCGGGGGACAAGAAAGTTGAGAGGAGTATAAGGCGAAGCGTTCCAATTGCAAGCAAA
>QHYO01000172.1:0-1182 GCA_003224135.1 Acidobacteriota bacterium
CATCTTGACATCTGAGTCATTGTCGCGATTTTAGAACGCAACGCGCCCTGTCGATCCGACGCGCGCGCTCACGAAGCGGAGGGTCGCGCCGTGGCATTCACGCTCATCGAGCTGCTGGTCGTCATTGCCATCATCGCGATTTTAATTGGGCTGCTTCTTCCCGCGGTGCAGAGAGTCCGTGAAGCCGCACAGCGAGCGCAGATGCAAAACCTTCTGAAGGCAGGCGGCAGCATCTGCACGGCATTCGATTCATTCTTCAGGAAATTTGGCGTGTATCCGTCAGACCTCAACGATGTGCGGCTACTGGAGTTCACGCCTAACAACGAGTCGTTCGACCAGTTGGCCAAGAATCTGGGCTTCCAATGCTTTCTCTATAAGCTGACTTCGACCGGGACCCCCGGAATCCAGTCGGGGTGGAATTTCAGTCTCTGCGTTATCTTCCATGACGGAGTGACCGAATACTGCGTCGACAAGACCTGCCAGGTGGTCAGGACGACCACTTCCGAGACCAAGGACCGTTGCCCGCCGCCGTAGTTGGCGCTCCCCCGGGCAGGACCGTTCCGCGTTGCTGGAAATTGCCGAGGACTGGGACCGGTTGCCGATCAGCAAGAGCACGCAAGGGGTGTCCCCAAGCCTCTAGGCGACTACTCTCGAGACTAGCAAAATGGGCCGGGCGGGCCCGGTTATTTAGCGGACATGTTGTTGCGTCCTGAGTACCTCTCCCAGAAGCTAGGCCAGCCTCTTCCGACCTAAGACGGCGGGCGCGCACGCGATCCGCGCTTTGCGCGATTTGTGTTTTGGGATAGTATTGGGCGTCTAAGAGACTCAAGGTCCCTCTAGGCTTCCGACGTGTCAGTACGGGCTAGGCGTGTGCTGACGAGAGTGTTCTGAATATGCATATCGCAGCATTTGTAACGGTTGTGGCAATTGTGGTTGGTTTGGCGGCGCCGACCTGCGCGAATGATCGCCCGAGTGATCCATTCGGAAATTACACTGTCGAGGTGAATAAGGAGGCTTATCTCTTTGGCATCTGGGAATACCTTAGAGACCGAGTGCTGCTCGATAGGGCCCACTTTCACCTTTGCATTGAATCTAACAACCAATCTAACAACAGCGGTTGCGCGTCAGTATCCACGCTTATGAAAATCGTCGAGGAGGCACGCCAAAATCAAGGCAAAGCTG
>QHYO01000172.1:1197-2892 GCA_003224135.1 Acidobacteriota bacterium
GAGAAATGGCGATTGCAAGTCTTATTCCATCGCTAAGTATGCGGCGGCTCGAGCGGCTGGATTCTCCGCAGACCACGTTAGGCTCGTAACCGTGCACGATCGACAGTACCATTTTGACCATATGGTCGCCGCGGTCTATTACAACGAAGAGTGGCTCATTCTCGACAATTTGACCAATCTGCTGGTGCGAGATACCGAGAAAAACAATTACGAGCCGACCGCTGTTTTGGACTACAAAAGTGCCCGTCGCTATCATTCGGCGTTCTGGATGACCGAGTAAAGGCGCCCATTTTTGATGCTATCAATCGCCCGCGCCTGAGATTGTGACGCCGTCTCTGAGCCCTGCCGTGCGACCCATGCCGAGCCAAAACGCCCATCACGTCCGCGCCAGCATGCGGAAGCCGTCGTGCTTGATCTCGTGCAGCCAGGCCCCAGCGGGCGGCTTCGCGGCTGGGCTAGGCAGGCAGGGGCTCGCAGAAGTCGGGGAAGGCTACGCGGCACAACGACAGGGGGTATAAATAACGCGGGGTGCGGGCCAGGGCGAGTCGAGTCGGACTTGCCCCATGAAGACCAAGATCTACTTCGCCTTCCGCGTGGACATCTGGGATGACACAGGCGACAGCATCGTTGAGCATGTCGCTGGCGTGGACGACTTCGAGGTGGCGGAAGCGACCTACCGGGCAGCCGTGGCGCGCTGGCCAAGGGCGCGCATCACCCTGCGGCAGGGCGCGCAGCAGGAATGGACGCCCGTGCATTGTGGTCGTCCGATCCGGCGGCCCACTACCGACGGGTCGGGTGTTCCCCAATCGGCAACTGAAGCCCCGCTCAGTCGGGGCTTTTTGTCCCGCGCACTAACTGAAAACCGCTGTCCGAGGGTCGGGACTTGCCACGACTGGGGAGGGGCTCCGCTCCTTATTCCCTCGCTGTTTTCTGTTCGAGGACCCGGGCAGCGTGCTCGAGGGAGGCGTGAAGGTCTGCAAGCGACCTCTCGTCAACGAAGTGCTCGGGCTTCTTCTTACGGAGTTCTTCCCCGATCCGACCCACAAGGGCGCGACACCTATACAGCATGGACTCTAAAGCAGCCTTCTCGTTTGCATCTAGGTTCTCGGACTTATCCGACATGGTGCTGCACTCGAAATAAGCGCAGTTGCAATAACCGTTGTTAGCCTCATTTATTCCGTGGAGTGCGGCGAGCTGGCCTGATCTCAAATGTCCGAAGCTACTTGGCTCGCTTATTCGCCTTCGCTGCCCTTCTAGTTTTCGGGGCTGTGACGCCCGCGTGGTGGGGGTTTTTGGCGTGGCTAATCTGGCGTGCGATTTAGGCGACCGGCGCGCGCCGCTCAGATCGCCAGTGATTGGGTTTGACCCGCCTGAGCCGCTACCGATGCACTGGATGATCCGCTGCAACTGAGCAAAAATATCCGGTGCTTCTCGAATAAGCGAAGGCTTCCTTCGAGCGCATCATGCAGCGACTCCGCCATCTCTGAGCGCTGGCCCGTGTCAAGCGCGTACTTGGCGATTACACGCTGGCGAACGATCCGGACTTTCAATTCGGCGATGTGCCCGTTGGCTTGGGCAAGATGCTCCTGAGCGCGACTCATGGATTTGCAGGCAGTCCTCCCGGTCAGCTCCATCTCTACTTGGAGGCTCGTTAAAACATGGGCGCGGGCAGGCCCGTATCAATCGTGGAGGTGG
>QHYO01000173.1 GCA_003224135.1 Acidobacteriota bacterium
AGTTCCGCATCCGTCTTGCGCGCGACATCAGGTTGAGTCACGATGTCCGGCCCACGTTCGCCACCGCGCCCATCGAGTCCGTGGCATGACGCGCAGACGCCCGCGAAAGTCGCCGCTGCTTCCGTTTGACGCGCGCCGCTCGCATCAGATGTACGGACCCGTGGCTTGTCTTGCGCTCGCAGCATAACGGCGAGCAAACCAAGCATGGTCGTAAGCGCGATCGAGATTCCCACTGCGACGGCTGCGTGTTTCATGCGATCCTTGTGGGGTACGTTTTTTCCATTGATCTTAAATAGCTCATTTAACGCAAACAACGAATTTACCCGGCCGGTGCGACAACGCTTCGTCAAATCCTTGGAAGGATGCTAAAGTGCGCGCGTCTGTCCTTTCAAGTAGGAATTGTGTTGGGGCTGCTAGATTCTCGACGCTCCGTCGCCCGTTTTTTGCTTTCGCGATTTGGTTGAGCCTCTTGGCTCCCGCACAGGCTGCGAGGATCTTGGCAAAACAAGCCCCGCCCGTTGTCAGGTGGGCGATGATGCCACTCTTCTCTCTGGGAATGGACTTCAAGGAACACCCCCAGTACGCCTACATGAAGCTTAAATCGATTCAAGAAGCCGTGGCCAAATTTGGCCGTCCGTGAAAAAGCGTTTCTTCGCGACACGGATTTGTAGTATAGGGAGTTTCAGTTGGTGCAGTTGACTTTCCTTTCGACTGCGCCAGCCGGAAGAAATCGTCACTCTAGCTCCGATTACAGGTGAGGGCACAAGACCCAGGTGATGGCTCGATGGAAAAAATCTCGCTTATGCTTGGCGCTCGCTTTATGCAACGTTGTGGCATTGCCCGCGCAGGACCCTGGCATGACATCCGTTTCCACTGCCATCGACGTGCAGCCCACACGCTTGCTCGCTAACCCAATTGGGGAAAACTGGCTCTCCTACAACGGTGACTACACCGGCCGCCGGTACAGCATCCTCCATGAAGTCAGCACTTCTAACGTGGCCCAGTTGCGCGCCCAGTGGGTCTTTCACGCGCCGAATTCCAGCAACCTTGAAGTCACGCCGGTTGTGGTGGATGGAATTATGTTCGTCACCGCCGCGAATGACGCTTACGCCCTGGACGCACAATCCGGTCGCACGCTCTGGCACTACTCACGTCCCATCACCGAAGGCCTCATCGACGATGCGTCGCAACATCACAACCGCGGCGTCGGCGTCTGGCGCACGCACATCTTCATGGAAACAGACAATGCGCACCTGCTTTGTCTCGACGCACGTTCCGGTCATCTGCTTTGGGATGTCGCGTACACCGATGGAAACCGAAACTACGGCGCGACCAGTGCGCCGCTAGTGATTAAGGACAAGGTCATCGTGGGAACTTCTGGCGGTGATGACGGCATACGCGGCTTTGTAGCCGCCTACGATGCGGAGAGCGGTAAGGAAGTATGGCGCTTCTGGACGATTCCGGGCCCTGGAGAATTTGGCTCCTCCAGTTGGCCCGGTGAAAGCTACAAACTCGGCGGTGGCACCACTTGGATGCCCGGTACGTTTGACCCTGAACTGAACACCATCTTCTGGGGCACCAGTAATCCAGCGCCCGACTTCGATGGAGGTCCGCGCCCGGGCGACGACCTCTACACCGATTGCCTGCTTGCCCTCGATCCGGACACCGGCAAGCTCAAATGGTATTTCCAGTTCACGCCGCACGACCTGTTCGACTACGACGCCGTCGAAACGCCCGTCCTCGTCGATGCCACTTTCCGCGGTCAGCCGCGAAAACTCATTGTAGAAGCGAACCGCAACGGCTTTC
>QHYO01000013.1 GCA_003224135.1 Acidobacteriota bacterium
CGCCATCTCCAATCTTCACCGGCGCAACCAACACGGAATCGCTGCCAATAAAAACGCGATTGCCAATGCTTGTCTGATATTTGTTCACTCCATCGTAATTGCAAGTAATCGTCCCCGCGCCGATGTTGGTTTTTGATCCGAGTTTCGCGTCGCCGATATAGGAAAGGTGAGGAACTTTGCTGCCCTCGCCGATCACGGCCTTCTTGGTTTCGACAAAGTTTCCGACGCGCGCGCCAGCTTTCAAATGCGTGCCGCTTCGCAGACGAGCGAACGGACCAACCATGCTTCGGTCTTCGAGGCGGCTTCCTTCGATTACTGAATGCGGCTTTACGGTCACATCGTCGCCGAGAATCACGTTAAGCAGAACGCTGCCGGTCTGAATGGTGCAGCGCTCGCCAAGTTTTGTTTTCGCAAGAAGCTGCACCCCGGGTTCGAGAGTGCAGTCTTCCCCGGCGGAAACGTCCGGGTCGATGAGCACTGTTTCCGGCAACTGGATGGTCACACCCGCGGCCATGAATTCTACGCGTTTGCGTTCGCGGAAAATGCGGTCCACTTCCGCAAGGTCGGAGCGTGTGTTGCAGCCAAGAACTTCGCGGGAATCCGGCGCAATCTGCGCGAGAACGGTTTCACCCTTTGCAGCAAGCTCTGCGATCGCATCGGTCAAATAGATTTCGCGGTGCTTGTTGTTCGGTTTTACGTGCGCGAGCGCGGGCCACAACTTCGCGAGAGTGAAACAGTAAATGCTTGAATTGATTTCGTTCAGCTCGCGTTGTTCCGGCGCAAGCTGCGAATCTTCGACGATTGCACCGACTTGCGATTCACTTTTGCGAACGATGCGGCCGTAACCGTCGGGATCCGCGAGCACAGCGGTAAGAATCGTCGCGGCGGCATTCCCGGCGCGATGCGTGGCCAGCAAAGACTTCAAAGTTTCGCTGCGAATCAGCGGTGCATCTCCGGGAAGCACGATGGCAATTTTTGCGTTCCCGAGGTTGCGCTTCGCCACAAGCATCGCATGGCCGGTTCCGTTTTGTGGTTGCTGCAAGACAGTTTGCGAGTCGAGTTTTTCGACGGCGGCACGGACTTGTTCGGCCTGATGGCCGACCACGGTAACGAAGCGCTTGGGCTTCAGCGGGGTGCAGCAACGAACTACGTGCTCAATGAGAGCACGCCCGCCGGCGGGGTGCAGCACTTTTGCGAGAGAAGATTTGAGCCGCGTGCCCTTTCCTGCGGCCAGGATCACGATCACCACATCTTTGTTCGGCATAGTGCGGCTATTCTCTCCCGCCCTTCACTCTTTGACAATCGTAGGGCGTGAATTTGCTGAATATTTGCTCACAGCCCCGAACCCAGCCGGGTGCAAGGGACGCCTCAAGGCGTGAATTGCGAGATGGACGGAAATATGGATTTGCTTTACATTCTGCGCGCGGTCTCGAGGTTCTCTCTTGTCGCGCAACGCCGGAGCGTGAACTTGAAGCAATGCACAAACTGCCGTGGAAATTTGGCTGATTTTGTGGCCGTCTGCCCGTACTGCGGAGTGTCACAGCCGGTACCACAGATTGCGATGGCGCAATCCGAATGGGGCGTGCCACCGCAAAACAGCAACAAGGCGCTGGCCAGCTTGATCTGCGGAGTCATCCTTTGTTTCGCGCCGGCATCGATTGCCGCAGTGATCTTGGGCCATCTGGCGCTGTCTGATATCAAACGAAGCGCGGGCCGCATTTCAGGGCACGGGATGGCTCTGGCTGGTCTCGTGATGGGTTATGTAGGCGTAGCACTCACGGTTATTTTCGCGCTTGCTGTGGTTTTCAGTGTGCGCAACGCGCTGAGGTACAGCGTTCCAAGGAACGAAATGGCCGCGATTTCAACGATGAGGACATACAACGAAGCGCTAAAGGCGTACGCCGCAAAATGCCCTCAGCAGGGCTATCCCGTAGCGCTTACCTCGCTCGGGCCAGGGCCTGGAACCGGTGATTGCACGCGCGCGAACCTGACGGACGCCAGCCTTGCCATTCCCAAGCCGGTAAACCTCGGCTATCAATTTGTGTATACGCCCGGAGTTATGGGCGCGGAAAAAGTAACGGTATTTGCCCTGGTGGCAAGCCCTCTACAACCGGGATTCACGGGAAAACGATACTTCTTCCTGGATGAGGGTGGCGTGCTTCGCCAGGCGGATTCGCAAATTATCGGGCCCAGGAGCGATCCAGTGACTGGAACGGAAAACAACGACGAGCAGTGAGTCAATTGGCGGCTGGGGCTTCGGCGAGAACAGAAGTTTCCAAAGCGCGCTCGGCTTCCGTGGTAATGGTCCAGCTGGACGAATCGGCTAAGAGACGACTAACAAGCTGGGTATGAAGCGCGTGACCTGCTTTGTGAGCTTCTACACGAGCAAGAAGCGGCAGACCAACGAGCGCCAGATCGCCGATCAAATCGAGCGCCTTGTGGCGGCCAAATTCGTCAGGAAAGCGCAGCGGGCCATTCATGACGCCATCCTCGGTAAGGACAATGGCGTTATCGAGCGAGCCGCCGCGGATCAAGCCCATGGAGCGTAGAGGTTCGATGTCGCGCTCAAAACAAAAAGTTCGTGCGCGAGCGAGCAGCTGCCTGAAGGTGTCAGGGAGCACAACCATTTCAATCTGCTGCTGACCTACGAGAGGATGAGGGAAGTCCACGTAACACTGAACGCGAAATTCGTCGGCAGGATAGATGCTGATGCGGCGATCTCGTTCTATCACTTCTACGGGTTCAATAATCTTGAGGTAGCGGCGGCGACGACGCAGGCGGCGGATGCCGGCTTGTTCAAGAAGCCGGAGAAAAGGTTCAGCGGAACCATCGAGGATGGGGACTTCGATCGAGTCGATGTCAATAAAGATGTTGTCGACGCTAGAAGAATAGATCGCGGCGAGAAGATGTTCGGTCGTGGAGAGAAGGACGCCCTGCTTCATCAAGCTGGTGGCGTAACTGACGCGAGCCACGTTGCGGCCGCTGGCCTCGATGGGAAAATTGTCCAGATCGGTACGACGAAAGACGATGCCGGTGTCGGCGGGGGCGGGAAGGAGCCGAACATGGCCAAAAACTCCGGTGTGAAGGCCGACGCCTTCGCTTGAAACTTCATGTTGAATCGTAGTCTGAAACATTGGGACAGTGAATAGGGTAGCATCTTTTGCGCCATACTTTGTCCGCCAGTTTGACGTGTGTTTTCAACAGTTTATAGGTGTTCTTCGAACCGATGGCTCACCGGGTGTGGTAAAGACACAACGTTCCCGCGTTTAGCTGTGGCGGGGGCTTATGTCGGGACACTGCAGGGGCCAAGAAGCCTCCTTTCCTGTCCTGGAAGCGTCACAACAAGGACGCGTCCAAGCTGGGGTCGGTGCTATACTTTTCGAAGCGCGCAATAAGGAAGGCCAAGAATGAATCGGACCGCACGAATCGCCATTCTCGTTATTTCAGTCGCGGTGTTTTGCTATGCCGGACTGGGACACGTCCTCGGACAGACACATGAGGAGCGCGCATATAAGTCGCTGACCGTGTACGGCGAAGTGCTGCAGAAGATTCAGCAGGATTACGTGGACGATCCGAACATGCACTTGGTGACCGCTGGCGCGCTGCACGGTTTGCTGGAGTCGCTCGATCCGCAGTCGAGCTATCTGACACCGCGAGAATACGCTGAGTACAAACAGAAGGTGGCGAGCACGAATCCTGGTGATACCGGACTCACGCTGAGCAAGCAGCCCTGCAGAGAAGGCTGGGATTCGCAGCGGAGACATTTTTGAATCGGTGGCGGGGTTCACGACGCGAGAAATGTCGGTTGGTCAGGCGATGAACCTGTTGCGCGGGCAGCCGGCGGCGGAGTGAAAGTGGGAGTAATCCGGCGCGGAAAGAACGAACCGGAGAACGTAGACATTGTTCGTGAGAAACTCGGTCCCGCGAAAATTGTCGGCCAAAAAACCGATCCGGATATCCTGGCGCTGCGATTGACAACACTGGAGGCAGGACGCGCGGACGAAGTACGCGCGCGGCTGCAGGATGCGGAAAAGCAAGGTGCACACAAAGTGATTTTGGATTTGCGGAGTTGTGGACGCGGACCGGTCTCGGAGGCGCTTGCAGTCGCGCGTTTGCTTATTTCGAGTGGCAACCTCGCAACGCTGCGCGGGCAAACTGTTTCAGCACAGACATTTGGCGCAGAGCCCAGCAAGGTGATTTGGAAGGGCCCCGTTTCGGTCTTGATCGACGGCACGACTTCCGGAGCGGCGGAAGTGCTGGCATCGGCAATTGTGAGTACGCATCGCGGTGATGTGGTTGGCGAGCGCACCTTCGGTCTTGCATCCGAGCAGAAACTGATCACGATTGATGACGGCTCGGCACTGATTCTGACCGTCGCGAATTACTACAATGCGGATGGAAAGTCGATTCTGGAAGAGGGTGTGACGCCATCTGAAGTCGTACGGCCCGAAGCGGCCGCGGCTGATGATGGCGCGGACGATGATGATTCCGCGAACGGCACACCAGCAACAGCGCCAGCCGAGGCGAGGCCGCTTTCTCCAGAAGACGCAGTCTTCAGAAAGGCGATTGAGCTGTTGAAGACGCCGGCAAAAAAGGCCGCGTAGTTTTTCCGTGAAGTCCGGCGGCACGTCCGCAAATATTCTTCCCAAATCAAAATTCAAATTCGGCAGGACCGGCGAAGCTTTGCTTTTCGCTTTGGCCGCGGGGATGTGCTTGTGTCTTTTGGGATGCAACCGCCATCGCGCAGGAAGATGGACCGCAGCAGAAGTTCATCAGCTGACGCAGGAACTTGCAAAAGCCGCATCAGATGCGGCTCCGAGGGGTACGGTCATCAAGATTCGGCGCGCGAAGAGCGCTGCAACCGGGAATGGCGCGGATGATCTGTACGTCGGGTTAGGCGAAAACTCGGGAGCAAAGGACAGAGTGCGGCAGAGGCTTGCCGCAATTGCCACGCGGCATGGCCTGACGGTCGATGCCCCCGGCGACAACGGAAATATTTCGAGGATTACACTGCGCAGCGCTGGCGTGACCACGCACCATATTGAGATTGAAGTTCTCGCCTCGCGGGCAACAGAAATTGGCGCGAACCTTGCGGGAGCTCAGGCACGTCTGGCAATTCTTCTGGATGATTTTGGAAATGATCTCAATGCCGCGGACGCAATTTTTGCGTTAAACGTTCCAATCACGCTCTCGGTTCTGCCCTACAAACCACACTCCCAGGAAATCTCACGAGAAGCGCGGAAGCACGGATGCGAAGTGATGCTCCATTTGCCCATGCAATCCAGGGCGAACGAAATGGCGGAGCAATACGAGCTGAAACCGGGGCTTTCAGGCGAGGAGGTGGAAAGCATCGTGACAAAAATGCTTGAAGCGGTGCCGGAAGCGGATGGCGTGAACAATCATCAAGGGTCGCAAGCGACTTCGAATGGCGCGTTGATGGGCGAGCTGATGCCGGTGCTGAAGGATGCGGGTGTGTTCTATGTGGACAGCCGCACGACGGCAGAAACGGTGGCGTACGACACGGCAAAGCGGAATGGTGTGAGAACTGCTTTTCGGAACGTGCCGTTCCTGGACGATGTTCAGAACAAGGCCGCGGTTAAACGTCAATTGCAAATTGCGATTCGAGGAGCAAAAGAAAAGGGAGAGGCGATTGCCATCGGACATCCGCACGCGGTAACGCTCGAGGCGTTACGGGAAATGCTGCCGGAGGTACGGAAACAAAACGTGCGGCTGGTGTTTGTCTCCGATGTTGTTCACTGAGGCCATGTTCACTCGGGCGCGGCAACTGACTCGGAAGCGGCGACAGGAAGGGGCTCCGGGAACTTGCGCGGTGGAAAAGCTTTGTGAATAAAAAAAGCCGCTGCAGCCATGGTGATAAAGCTGAAGACGCTACCTTCGGGACCCACGCTGCCTCCGGTGAGCCAGATCGGCCCGTGAAGAGTGGCATTCGAAAGATGGCCTTCAAAAACGTTGCCGCTGTTTGGAACGGAAAACAAAAAAGTCTCTCCGAAGTCGAATGCGGCGTGCCAGCCGACAAGAAACCACAAGTTGCCGGTACGCCTGAGCGTGAGCGCGAAGATCAGGCCAATGGTGGCCACGCTTAGCGCGCCGACCCAGCTTTCTCCTTTATTCATGAGATGCACCGCGCCGAAGCCGAGAGAAAGGATCCACGCTGCGGGCCAAAAACCGATGCCATCGGCGAGGGTGAATTGTAGATAACCGCGAAACGTAAATTCTTCGAAGAGTCCGACCACCACAAAAAACAGCGCCCAAAACAGGGCCCATTTGAAAATGGCTGCGCCGTGAACATTTAACGGCCCAAACGAGTAACCGCCGAGAATGGCGATACAGCCCATCAGAACGACGACCTCCACGACGCCGAGGACGCAACCCTGCCAGAAGCGAACGCCGAAGAGCGAGTCCAGCGGTAATCCATAGTCGCCTACAGGCCGACGTTCCATCTGGGCCATTACACACGCAGGAAGAAATACCAGGATGAACAGCAGAGACTCTTGCAGGAAAAATTGCCAGGGTGCAGGAGTGGCGGTCTTCGGCAAATGAAAGATCTTGTCGAGTGCAAGATTCACTAGAGTGCTGAAAATCGCGACAAGAAGAATATAGATAACAAGGCGCCAGCCGGCACGCAGACCGCGATCGTTGTAGAACACGGTATGGAGCGTCCCGCGAGCTTCTACCGGTAGAGAACTTTCCTCGCGCGCGGGGAGCTGCGGGCTTTCGTTGTCCATTGCAATTCTCCTGAAGCGTCTCCCACAACGGCTCGAGCGTCGTAGCGCCTCTCGTTAATGTGAAATCGAGCCCGCAGCGGCGCCGAAGATGTGGAGCGTTTTGGGCTCCTGGAGGAATACCACAAAACGAAGATTTTCGCGCTTCCAGGAAGGATCGAACGCAACGCGGCTTGTGGCTTGGGCGGAACCTGCGTCTGCGTGTTGAGCTCGAACATGGGTGAGTGAGCGCAGAACTGCCGCGTGCGTAAGATTGCGGCCTTCATTTTCGCCGCGAAGAACATTTGAAGCGAGGCCGCGCTCGGTTACGGCAAGCCAGAGTTCGGCCGCATGCGCTTCGGGCGGAATATTTTCGACGCTGATCGTAACTTCGGCGGACTGCGAAGACCGGCTCGCCAACGAAAGATGGAGCTCAGCCGTTGGACTTTTTGAAGCCTCGATGATCTGTGGACGTGCTTCGCGCGCGGAACTGCCGACGACTTCGCTGCGGCCATTGACGACGAGTTGCGGTGTGTAGACACCATCGTCCCGGAAGGATCGCGCGTATCGCTCTTGCCGTTCGCTCCAATCGTGCGAGGAAAACGGATCGGTCCAGCCGAGCCGGTTCCAGTAGTCGACATGCTCTTCGATGGCGATGATTTCGACATCGTCCACGTGGCCGGCATCATCGAGAGCTTTTAGAAAAGCGTCTGCCGGCGGGCAACTGGAGCATCCCTCGGAAGTGAACAACTCGAGGAGGACTGCGTGGTGATCGGTACTACCGGATGACGTAGGACCCGAGGCATGGAGAATCGGAGGGCCGAGAATTTTCAAAGTGAAAACTGCAACAGCCAGCGCCAACAGGACCTTAGAACGCATGTGATTGCCTTTCCGCTCCGGAGACTACCTTTGTGAGAGCGCCGAAAACGAAATAAGTGTCCGATTTGAACAGAAAAAGAAACGTTGACGTCGACTAACTTGAAGTCTAGCTTGAACCAGTTAGCTCAGTGACAGTGCTGCGATGGAGGCCCATGTGGAAGTCAGCCACGTTTCGAATCCGGTGAACGGGAACAGGTTATGCCTCGACTTTGTGAATTTGCCATTTACTTCGGGAGATCCGGTTGCGCACGCTACTTCCTGGCTGGAACTGGTCGACTTCTTGTCGGACAAACGTATCGTTTCACGGGCAAGAAGCGAGGAACTCATCAGTCTCACGGAAAGCGACCCGAAAGCCGCTGGAAGTCTACTGGCTCAGGCCGAACGGTTAGGCCAAGGCATGCGCACGGCGTTTCGCGCGATGTTGAAAACGGTCCGCA
>QHYO01000174.1 GCA_003224135.1 Acidobacteriota bacterium
CGACCTTCTGCTCTACTTCTCGTTTCGAAAAATCCGCCCTCCTGAGGAACGCCAGTAAGGAGCACGCGTGAGCTTCGGGAGCCGCCGCGCCATGGTTTTAACTCTGAAGCTTGCGGAGCTTTAGCATTGTTCCCGAGAACGATCGCGACCAAGCTTCGCTGGACATTTTGCCTTTAGAAAGACGACGATAACCCGCAACATCGTCGCTAGAATTCGGCGGTGCGTTCAGGCGTATGACAAAGGCAAACACGCAAGCCGACAGGAGGAAGTGAAAATGAAGGAGATTCAGTCGACAAAGTTTCGCATGGTGGCACTGGTTCTCGCAATGAGCTTGCCCATGGGATTACAAACCGTATGTGGTCGAGTACTACTACAAGGCAAAGTGGGGACACGCCGATGAATTCATCACCCTCTTCAAGAAGAACCACTATCCCGTACTGAAGAAGGAAATCGAACTGGGAAGAATCCTCGAAGTGCACGGAACCCAGCCGCGTTTGCACGGAACGGAGGACGGCCGCTGGGACTATCGAATCACAATCGTGTTCAAGAATGCTTCCATCGCGAACGACAGTTTCGATTCGTCTGGAATCATCAAGCAGCTTTATCCGGACCAGGAAACCTATAAGAAGGAAGAGCAACGACGGTTTGAAATCCTCGAAGGGCATTGGGATCTACCTATCAAGGAAGTGGACCTGGCAGGCAAATAGAGCATGCGCTGGTCGGCGCCTGCCGGACAGCGCGAATTCGCCTCGTCTCCAGGCCATTTGTGACTTTATTTTCTGGCTATGAATCTAAGCGGATGTATCGGCGCGAGCCTGGTCCGCTGAAATCGGTTTACCCGTGCCGGCCTCGAACCCTCAAGTGAGCTAAGATTCAATCGAAGGAGAACCATGAGCATGTCTTCCGCCTCCACCACCGGAACCGCCAAAGCCGCGGAGTCAGCGCAGCCGCTTTCGCCAGAGGAATTGCGTAAGGTCCACGCGTACTGGCGCGCGGCGAACTACATTTCCGTCGGCCAGATCTATCTCTACGCGAATCCCTTGCTGAGCGAACCGCTCCAATTGAAGCACATTAAACCCCGGCTTCTTGGCCACTGGGGCACAACACCCGGACTGAACTTCATCTATGTACATCTGAATCGCCTGATCAAGGAGCATGATCTCGATGCCCTCTACATCGCCGGACCGGGACACGGCGGTCCCGGCCTCGTAGCGAATACCTATCTCGAAGGCACATACAGCGAAGTCTATCCGCACATCTCGCAGAACGAAGAAGGCCTGCAGCGCCTGTTCAAGCAGTTCTCGTTTCCCGGAGGAATTCCCAGTCACGTCGCGCCGGAGACTCCTGGCTCGATTCACGAAGGCGGCGAACTTAGTTACTCGGTCGCGCACGCTTACGGGGCCGCGCTCGATAATCCTAATCTGATCGTTTGTTGTGTTGTCGGTGACGGCGAAGCAGAAACTGG
>QHYO01000175.1 GCA_003224135.1 Acidobacteriota bacterium
ATACTTGATTTGCCGCGCGAGAGTGCAATTTCCAATTTTGACGAAGTGGTGGGTAATGGCTTGACGGACGCTACAGCGGCCGCCGTATGGACTGTGCATGCTTTGACCCCGATGATTGTGATTGTGTAGGGTACGCCGATACCAAACTCGAGGGCGTTAGGCGGAAATCAGCGATAATCAGCGCTGGCGCTCGATGGACTCACATGCAATCAGAAAATCTTATTAAGTGCGCTCATGAATCCTGCCGATGCCTGGTCGAAATCGAGGATCAGTTCTGCAGTGCTGTGTGTGGCGATTCGAAACAAACACCGCGGGATCCTTGCCCATGCGGGCATCCCGAATGTGTCGGCACTGAGGAAGCGGCCGAAAGCGAGGAGTTGGAAGAGTCAACGGAAGTGTCTTGACAAGCGTACAGGCCCGAAAGGTGTTCTACAGGAAGCCGTGTATTGACAAGGAAGTAGTGGTGCTCTATTAACGACTCCCCGGCTGACGATTCGTTCCCTGAGGTATTCGCCCGTGCCCTCCCTATCGACCCAGACCAGGCCTGCTTCTGTCACCAATCGAATCCATGGCAGCACAACGGTCCCGCGGCATGTTCGCGTTCTGATCGTCTCTCCGAACATGGAGGTCCGCCGTTCTTTGCTTCGGACGCTTGAGGCGCTTTCGACCGACGTCGTTGTATGCGTCACGCGAGCACAGGCCGAAGAAGTGCTTTCCACGCAGGCGGTTGAAATCGTTTTTTGCGATGAACACCTGCCGGACGGTTCGTACTGCGACTTGATCCATCCAAGTCACTGCGACCCCAGAATTCCGCGCGTCGTAGTCACTACGCGAACCGGAGAGTGGGAACTTTATTTTCAGGCCATGACCAAGGGCGCCTTCGATGTCATCCGATCTCCCTGGTACGCAACTGACGTGGAACTGGCGGTCATTCGTGCGTTGCGGGAAGAAGACCAACCGGCAGCCTCACGAGCAGCGGTAGCGTAAGAACTCCTTTTTGCGGAATTCTCAAAATTCTGCGCGAAAGGCTGCACAGTCGCCTCGGCCACTGGTTTTGCCAATCCCAGCGTCGAACGTTGGCTGTATTGTGCACCCCGTAAGACTCGTCCCTATCGTGGCACGGATTGTGAGAACCGGTTCCGCAGCCGCGGGATACGCGAGTTGAACTAGGCGAGTTCGAGCCTCAGATTGTCGAAGGTGGCGTCGAAGCCTGGGCCCTCCGGGGCAGCGCACATGATTCCCACATCCACTTTCACGCCGGGCGGGAAATAGCCCTGGCGCGCGGACGTGAAGTTGTTGCCATCCAGAGAACAGAGGGTCTCGACGGAATCTTTTTTGCGAACGGCTCGCCACCATATGGGCGCACTCTTAGATAAGTCGGCCATGGCGGACCAGTCCGAGAAGTCGCGTGTAAAGACCACGCTGGCATGGCGTTGGCCATCGAAGAATTCCGTTCCGCACTTTATCCAGTTCTCGGCATCTAGACGGACCATGAGTCCGGCCTGATCGTACAGCGCCGCATAGTTGCCATTTACTCTGGCTTGGAAAACAAAATCTCCGCTGGCGGGGAGGCGAAAGAAATGTCCGTTGTCGGTAATATAGCCGTAGAAAGTTTTCCGCCAAAAATCGGTCTTGGCGCGGCTGCGAACGTGCAATTTGCCGTCGAAACCCTTCCATGAAGCAGGTTCGTTCAACCAAGTCATCCGCTCAACCAGGCTGTCGGCGGCCATGCTCCGCGGATGAACTTCGGCAAACAGCCGCCCGCCCGTGAATCCGGATGCGGCTAGGACGGATTGTCGGAGAAATGTTCGCCTATCCCATCGCATTTGAGGTGCTCCACATCATTGGTTCGCGATAGAGCAAAACCGTAAACAGCATACCGATGCGGCGACTCGTTGTGAAGAATCTTGGGTGTGCGGTTTTTTGCACGCAATAACAGGGCCCGCGAGCCTCAGACGCCGATCTTGGGATACACTGAGCGCAATTTGGAGTAGGGTAGGCGGGGGGAGTTTACTCTGGAATCTCGCAGCAAAGCGTTGAGGGAGAGAGCGGACCTAATGGCGATTGTGATGACGGGGAGTGCGCCGGCAACGAGCGGCAAATCGGATGGACAGACCTACCGCGCAGCACTGGCGATGGTGACGATCCTGTTTTTCTTTTGGGGCTTCGTGACGGTGCTGAACGACATCCTAGTGCCGCATCTGAAGTCCATTTTCGATTTGAATTACACCAAGGTGATGCTGATCCAGTTTGCGTTCTTCTCGGCGTATTTTATTTTTTCGATTCCATCGGCGAAGGTAATTGACACCATCGGCTACAAGAGGACGATGGTCACGGGACTGGTCACCATGGGAGTGGGCGCGTTTCTGTTTATTCCGGCGGCAAGCGCGCCGTCGTTTCCGTTATTTTTGGGCGCACTGATGGTGCTGGCGGCGGGGATTACGGCGCTGCAAGTTGCGGCCAATGCATATGTTTCGGTTTTGGGACCGCCGGAGACAGCGTCGAGCCGGTTGAATTTGACGCAGGCCTTTAATTCGCTGGGGACAACCATAGGGCCGTATCTGGGCGGCTTGTTTATTTTGAATGCAAACGCGAGTTCGGCGGAAGCGTTGCAGAAGATGTCGACAAGCGCGCTGCAAGCATATCGAGTGCAGGAAGCGTCGTCGGTGAAGTTGCCATACACGATCATTGGACTTGCGCTGATCGCGTTTGCAGTGCTCATCGGAATGTTCAAACTGCCGCCGATGCCGGAGGCGGAAAAGCACGGACTACATGGCCCGAGTACGAGTATCTGGAAGTACAAGCACTTGGTGCTGGGGATGGTGGGGATTTTTGTATATGTGGGCGCGGAGGTTTCGATTGGGAGTTTTCTGATTAATTATTTGAGTCAGCCCAATATTGGGAACATGCCCGAGATCGTCGCGGCAAAATACGTAGCGTACTACTGGGGTGGTGCGATGATTGGGCGGTTTATAGGATCGGCGCTGCTGCAAAAAGTGAAGACTGGAACGCTGCTAGGGATTTTCGGACTGGTTGCAGCGCTTCTGGTGTGCACCACGATGTTGACGACGGGAACGATCGCCATGTGGAGCGTAATCTTGGTTGGATTCTTCAACTCAATCATGTTTCCAAGCATTTTTACGCTCGGGATTGCCAAGCTGGGGCCATTGACGGGAGACGGCTCGGGGCTGATGATCATGGCGATTGTCGGTGGTGCGATTCTTCCGGTGGTTCAAGGGGCGATTGCAGATCGCATAGGCATCCATCACGCATTTATTTTGCCGGTGATCTGCTATCTCTACATCGTGTACTACGCGTTTCGCGGGTCGCGGCCAGTGAT
>QHYO01000177.1:0-2359 GCA_003224135.1 Acidobacteriota bacterium
ATTGCGGTAGTTGGCGACCGGTAGAGCGGTCAGCTTCACGCCATCCACCTTCAACAGTGCCAGATCGATTTCTCGCGCCACGCCAACGATACGAGCAGGCAGCACCGCGATTTTTGAAGCCAATGCCGTGGCCACCGAACCGTCCGCCTCGGCAGGAGGCAGTGCCACTTGCACACGTTGCGCGCCGTTTACCACGTGCGCGTTCGTCAGAATGTATCCGCTGGCGTCAATCACAAACCCCGAGCCTATGGCCTTCTGCTTTCCGATCACTACGCCAGCATTACCGCGATCACCTTCGGAAACAGTCCCGTATCCGGTGACCATGATCTGCACGACACTCGGTGCGACCTTTCGCAGCAGTGCATCGACGGACTCGTCCCAGCGCCGCAACGGATCGATGTCCGCCTGTGCGTTTGCGTCGGCCGCGCCCACACCGAACGCTACCAGCGTCATGAACAGGATCAACGTTGATTTTCTCATAGCGTTCCGCCTCTCGCGGTGATGGTCCGCCGATATCTGCCGACAGTTTGACACTGTGTGCGCTCGAATGGATACAATTCCGATATGGATTCGGCGCATTTTAACCATGAACCCCATCTGCAATTGACGTAACTTCCGAATGCACGTGGCATCCTACGTTGACCGGCCTGAAATGACTTCGTGATGTGAGGTATAGTACAGGGCCTTTTGCCACTGCTGCTAAGCTGACACGGTTGATGAAAGAATAAGAAAGAGTTCTCGCCGAGGTTCGACTTCATGCCCAGACTTCAGACCACCGAAGACATTCGCCTCGAAAATAATCGTACACGCAAGGAATATTGGAAGCGCTGGGGTCCGTATCTTTCGGAACGTCAATGGGGAACCGTCCGGGAAGATTACAGTCCCGGTGGCACTGCGTGGGAGTTTTTTCCGCATGAACATGCGCGGTCGCGCGCCTATCGCTGGGGCGAAGATGGCATTGCGGGCATCAGCGACCGCCATCAGATGATTTGCTTTGCGTTAGCTCTGTGGAATGGCCGCGACCCGATCTTGAAAGAGCGGCTTTTTGGTCTGACGGGAAACCAGGGTAATCACGGCGAGGACGTAAAAGAGTATTACTTCTATCTGGATTCCACGCCCACACACAGTTATATGAAGATGCTCTACAAGTATCCGCAGGCAGAGTTTCCGTACAAGACACTGGCAGAGGAAAATCGCCAGCGTGGTCGCAGCGAACCGGAGTTTGAGCTCTACGACACAGGAGTGTTTCGAGAAAACCGGTACTTCGACATTTTTGCCGAGTATGCGAAGGGCAGCGACGAAGATATTTTCATCCGCATCACTGCCTGTAACCGCGGAGCAGAAGCTCGAACGCTGCACCTGCTACCCACACTTTGGTTTCGCAATACCTGGTCCTGGGGAATGGATTTGCGCCGCCCGGTGATTCGCCGAGCGACGCCCGTGAACGGAATCCTCTCCGCCGAGCTGCAGCACTGGCAATACGGCAAGCGCTGGCTCCTTGCGGCTGGTCAGCCGGAGCTGCTTTTTACCGAGAATGAGACGAACAATGCGCGATTGTTCAATGGT
Source organism: Acidobacteriota bacterium (assembly GCA_003224135.1). Classification (GTDB taxonomy): domain Bacteria; phylum Acidobacteriota; class Terriglobia; order Acidiferrales; family UBA7541; genus Acidiferrum. The sequence goes on from QHYO01000177.1 coordinate 1,567, forward strand.
CACAATCGCTCTCCGTATGTGAAAGACGCGTTTCATGAATACGTGATTCGCCAAAATAAATCCGTAGTCAATCCCGATCAAACCGGCACAAAAATGGCGGCACACTACGTTCTGGACTTGGCGGGCGGCCAATCCGCAACCTTGAAGCTTCGTCTCACGGACCTTGAACCCCTTGACAGCATGGACAGCAATGCAACCGCAGTGGGCACAATCTCCTCACCAGCACATCAGGAACGCGCGGTGGAAGTTCCCGGAACAAACGATTTCGAAGCCGGCTTCGATAAATTGTTTGAGCTCCGCAAAGCACAGGCTGATGAGTTCTACGCTTCGCGCATTCCGCAGCAACTTTCCGACGACGCGAAAAACGTGATGCGGCAGGCGTATGCCGGAATGCTCTGAGGCGATCCCGCCGGCCCTCATCCGCCGAAAGAACGGCTACACGGAAGGAACAAGGATTGGACGCATCTCTACAACGACGACATCGTTTCGATGCCGGACAAGTGGGAGTATCCGTGGTACGCGGCGTGGGACCTGGCGTTCCACTGTATTCCGCTCGCGATCGTCGACCCCGATTTCGCAAAGGAACAACTCATTCTGCTGCTGCGCGAATGGTATATGCATCCGAACGGACAGCTTCCCGCATATGAGTGGGCATTTGGCGATGTCAATCCGCCGGTACATGCCTGGGCTGCGTGGCGCGTTTATAAAATCGAACGGCGCGTTCGAGGCGTCGCCGATCGCGGGTTCCTCGAAAAAGTCTTTCACAAGCTGCTCCTGAATTTCACATGGTGGG
>QHYO01000177.1:2387-5998 GCA_003224135.1 Acidobacteriota bacterium
AGGCGGCTTTCTGGGTCTCGACAATATCGGAGTGTTTGACCGATCCGCTCCCTTGCCAACCGGCGGACACCTCGAGCAGTCCGACGGTACCAGCTGGATGGGTATGTATTGCCTGAATATGCTGGCGATCGCGCTTGAGCTTGCGAAGGACGATCCCGCTTATGAGGACGTCGCGAGTAAATTTTTTGAGCATTTCGTATACATCGCCCGTGCGATGAACGATTTTGGTTCCGAGGGTGTGTCGTTATGGGATGAAGAAGATGGATTTTACTATGACGTGCTGCATCTTCCGAATGGCGAAGAGCACTTCCTAAAAATTCGCTCGATGGTAGGTCTGATTCCGCTGTTTGCGGTGGAGACGCTGGAGCCGGAGATCATAGATCGTCTTCCGGGGTTCAAACGACGGATGCAGTGGTTCATCGACAACCATCCGGACGTGCCGGAGCACATTGAAATGACGCAGCGTTCGGCGCGCGGAGTGCGAAGGTTGTTGTCGCTGGTCAATCGGAAACAACTAAAGCGTGTTTTGTCCCGGATGCTCGACGAGACGGAATTCCTCTCTCCGTATGGAATTCGCGCGCTGTCGCGATATCACCAGGATCATCCGTATGAGGTCTTCGTCAATGGCAATGTCAGCCGCGTGGATTATGAGCCGGCGGAGTCGACGACCGGTGTTTTCGGGGGTAATTCGAATTGGCGTGGTCCGATCTGGATGCCGGTCAACTACCTGCTGATTGAATCGTTGCAGAAATTTCATCACTACTACGGCGAAGATTTTCAGGTCCCGTGCCCCTCTCGTTCGAAGCAGAATTCTGATTTGTGGCAGGTTGCGAGCGAAATCTCGCGCCGGCTGGGCCATATTTTTCTGCGCGGGAAGGATGGCCGTCGTCCCGTTTCCGGCGCACTTGAAAACTTCCAAAGCGACCCTTATTGGCGCGACCTGATTTTGTTTCATGAGTATTTTCACGGTGATAATGGCGCCGGAATTGGCGCGAATCACCAGACCGGCTGGACCGGGCTGGTCGCCAAGCTGCTTGAACAGAGCGGAGAGTAAATGCCGGGAATGGCTGCACCGCGGAAATCTCGAAATGACGCTATAAGGCCAGCGAAGCGTTCGTCTCCTGCAAAAAAGAGGCCGCCGAAAGAGAAAATGCCGAGCGACGCCGCAATTTCATTCGGTCCGGCAATCTGCAACGACCTCACCGCAGCCGAACAGCGCGAGTGGTTAGTCACAAACGGCATCGGAGGATTTGCCTCGGGTACGGTCGCGGGCTCCGCGACGCGGCGCTATCACGGCCTGCTAGTCGCGGCATTGAACCCTCCCGCTGGACGAACACTTCTCGTGGGCGGTCTCGACGAACTGGCCAGCATCGATGGAAAAACACACCCACTCGCGACCCACCGATGGGCCAGCGGAGCGATTGCGCCGGAAGGCTATCTCTCCATACTGAAGTTTCAACTCGATGGAAAAATTCCAGTCTGGACCTATCAACTCGGAAACGTGCTGATCGAAAAGCGCATTTGGATGAAGTATGGCGAAAATACAACTTTCGTTCAGTACAAGCTTGTGGACGCTGCAACCGTTGTCGCTCTCGATTTGAAGACTCTGGTCAACTACCGCGATTATCATTCGGCAACGCACGCTGGCGATTGGCGGATGCGCATCGAGCCGGTGAAAAATGGCGTTTCTGTCACAGCCTTTCAGGGAGCTGCGCCGTTCTACTTGAGGTCTGCTGAGGCAACATGCGAGCCACAGCACATCTGGTATCGCGATTTTTTCTTTTCTCGCGAAAGTGAACGTGGCCTCGACGACCGCGAAGACCAACTTTATGCGGCGTTCTTTCACGCGCTGATCGAAAAAGGCCAGACCGTCACGCTCGTTCTTTCTGCCGAAAAAGAGATCGACCATGACGGTGAAGTAGCACTCAAGCAAGAAGGGCAGCGTGAACGCAAGCTCCTGATCTTGGCACGAGAGTTGACACAGGCCCCCTCCCGGGAGCCAACGCCGCCGTGGCTTTCTCAAATCGTTCTTGCTGCCGATCAATTCCTGGTGAAGAGATCGCTGCCAGGCCAAACTTCGGGAAAAACCGTTGTCGCCGGCTACCATTGGTTTGGCGACTGGGGACGCGACACGATGATCGCCCTTCCCGGACTCGCGCTGTCCACGGGTCGTGCAGACATCGCGCGGCAAATCCTTCTCGCGTTCTCACGCTTTGTCGATGGCGGGATGCTCCCGAACAATTTCCCTGATTCGGGCGCGGCGCCCGAATACAACACTATGGATGCCGCGCTGTGGTATTTCGAAGCGGTGCGCCAATACTTCGCGGCCACGCAAGACTCCGGTACGCTGGGAAAACTATTTCCGGTTCTAGCGAGAATTATTGGCGCGCACGTAAAAGGGACTCGATACAACATTCACGTCGATCCCGCTGATGGCCTTCTCTATGGCGGAGGCCCGGGCGTGCAACTGACTTGGATGGACGCAAAGGTCGGAGACTGGGTGGTTACTCCACGCACCGGAAAACCTGTCGAGATCAACGCGCTTTGGGTCAATGCGGTTGAAAATATGTCGCAATTTGCGGAGACGCTTGGCCTGTCCGCGGACGCTTACGAACAGCTCGCGACGACGGCCAAGTCTAGCTTTGTCAAATTCTGGAATAATGAGCGAAACAGTTGTTTTGACGTGATCGACTCGCCGGGTATCGGTAACGATTCGGCGCTGCGGCCAAATCAGATTTTTGCGGTGTCCCTCAGCGTGAGCCTGCTTTCATTCGAGCAACAAAAGGCGGTAGTGGACGCCTGCGCATCTCAGCTCCTTACCCCTTTCGGTCTGCGGAGCCTGGCGCCCCGCGAACTCGGTTACACGGCCGTCTATTCCGGCAGCCCGCGCCAACGCGACGCCGCCTACCATCAGGGAACTGTGTGGGGTTGGCTGCTGGGTCCATTTGCGTTGGCGCACTACCGCGTATACAAGAATCGCGCAACCGCACTCGCTTTTCTTGAACCACTGGCGAATTCGATCGATTCTTATGGTCTTGGAACGCTCGCTGAAATCTTTGACGGCGACCCGCCGCATCTTCCACAGGGCTGCATCGCGCAAGCCTGGACGGTTGGCGAACTCCTTCGCGCTTGGAAAGAACTGCGGGCACAGCCGAAGTGAAATCTCGCAAACCTTTTGGCGAATCAGGGTTGCGGGGCAGGCGCTTCATACAACTCAATCAGGACCTTCTTTCCGTCCGCAGCAGGCATCAGGAAAAAATTGACGCGCGTAGCATTCGCACCCGGCCTGGTCTCCGGATAAACAGCCAAAATGCCGAGATGCTCTTGCAGGATTTGCGTTGCCCGATCGACATCGCTGCACCGAAATTCTACTTGTTGCGGGCCCTCGCCGTGCTTCGAAAGAAACTTCGCAATTGCGCCTTGACCTTCTGACCCGCGCCAAGTAAGCACGTCAAGAGCGACGCGCTCGTCAAAGTGCAGTTCGAATTCAGAGGCATCCTGGTCTGCCGGCACTTCGGCCAGCTGCGGCCGACCGTTTGCCTCGCGAATTTTTGCAAATGTTTCGGGTCTGACCGCGAGACCAACGGTGACTTCAGGATCGTCGCCGAAGA
>QHYO01000176.1 GCA_003224135.1 Acidobacteriota bacterium
AGTTGGGCGAATGGAGTTGCTAGTCACATCATTCGAAACGTTCGAGCGCAAAATCCGCGATCAACTCGCTCGCATGCTTGCAGCCGGCGGATTCGATCCGGCGCGCGACATCGAAGCTATTACAGTAAATCGTTGGCCGCACGGTTATGGTTATGAATACAACCCATTGTTTGATCCGGAATGGCCCGAAGGGCAGCAGCCGCACATCCTTGGCCGAAAGCGATTCGGACGAATCACGATAGCCAACAGTGACTCCGGCGCGACCGCATACACCGACGTTGCCATTGATCAAGCCTACCGCGCCATCAACGAACTCCTGACCGCGTAGAACGGGCTTATTCCGGTGTAAATGTGACGAACTGCAACTTCCCGTCACGCTGAATCTGCAGCACAATCGGAGCGCTCGAGGGAGACGCTTTCAGTGCGGCGCGCAGACGATCCAGCGTGGTCATCGGCTGACCATTAAGGCTTCGAATCACGTCACCGGTTATCAGCGGAACCTCCCCGGCCGTACCCGCGGCGCGCGCCGCCACAATAATTCCGTAAGGATCGCGGAGGTCGTCGATCATCGAAGCGATGTTTTTGTCGATTTCGACGGCCAAAATTCCAAGTTGCGGCACAAGATTTTGTTCCGGATCTGCGAGCGCTGATACCTGGTCCATCTCGTGGGGACGCTCCTTCAGAGGAATATCGAAACTCATTTGTGTTGTGCCACGCAAGATCCCAAAGTGCACTTTCTCTCCCGCTTCGCGCGAGAGCAAATGAAATCCGACATAGGGCAAGTTATCCGCGTTTTTGCCATCGACGGTCAGAAGGATATCGCCGATACGCACGCCGGCGGCTTCCGCGGGACCGCCCGGAGCGACATCGGAAATGATGACGCCGTAATTTCGCGAAAGGCTGAGGCCCTGCGCCATTTCCGGAGAAATCGTCTGGAGCTGAACACCGATTTCCGGCCGGTGCAGGTGGCCGTACTTGCGCAGCTGCTCATATACAACCCGCAGCACACCACACGGTATGGCGAAGCCAAGTCCCTCATTACCGCCCGATTGCGACAGAATGAAAGTATTTATCCCGACGACTTCGCCGCTACTGTTCACCAGCGGGCCACCAGAATTTCCCGGATTAATGGGAGCGTCTGTCTGTATGTAAACCATGGGAGAGTCGGGGTCGGTCTGCCGAGCAACCGCTGAAATGACGCCATG
>QHYO01000178.1 GCA_003224135.1 Acidobacteriota bacterium
GATCGGTGGAAGATTTCAGGATCGAAACGGACACGCAGGTCCCTCGCAAAAAAGTAACGGCACTTTTTTGAGTATACGGGCTTCTCGAGAATTGTGCGAGTTAGGCAGGTTGATTGTGAGCGTGTTTTCTTTGAATGAAATCGACGATGGCTTGGGTTGAGGTTCCGGGCAAGAAAATCTCGGCGATGCCGGCTTCTTTCAGGGCGGGAATATCGGCTCCGGGAATAATTCCACCAACGACGACCGTAACGTCGTCCATTCCTTTTTTACGAAGGAGTGACATGAGTTGCGGGCAGATCGTGTTGTGCGCGCCGGAAAGAATAGAGAGGCCAATGACGTCGACGTCTTCCTGGACGGCAGCGGAGGCGATCATCTCCGGTGTTTGGCGCAGGCCAGTATAGATCACTTCCATACCGGCGTCGCGGAGTGCGCGGGCGATGACTTTCGCGCCGCGGTCGTGGCCGTCGAGGCCGGGCTTGGCAATCAGCACACGAATTCTTTTTTCTGGCATTTGTCTCGGCGTCCTCTTTGCTGTGAGTCCCAGAATCAGGTGATGGCAACTTCTTCGTAGGTGCCGAAGGTGTCGCGCATGGCGTCGCAAATTTCGCCGAGTGTGGCGTAGGCTTTGACGGCCGCGTAGATGGATGGCATCAGGTTGTCTTTGCCGTGCGTGGCCTTGCGGAGGGCAGTGAGAGTGCGGTTTACTTCGCCCTGGGAACGCTCAGCGCGCAGCTTCCTGAGGCGCTCGCCCTGGCGATGCGCTACGGTTTCGTCAATCTGCAAAATCTCCAGCGGTTTTTCGTCAGAAACGAAATCGTTCACGCCGACCATGATTTTTTCTTTTTTGTCGAGCTCCATTTGATAGCGATAGGAGGCTTCCGCGATTTCGCGTTGCGGATAGCTGCGTTCAACGGCCGCAACCATGCCACCCATGGAATCGATCTTGCGGATGTAGTCCCAGGCGCCGGCTTCGACTTCATTTGTGAGCGCCTCGACAAAGTACGAGCCACCGAGCGGGTCGACAGTATTTGTAACGCCAGTTTCGTGCGCGATGATCTGCTGCGTACGCAATGCGATGGTCGCGGCAAACTCCGTAGGCAGGGCCCATGCTTCGTCGAGTGAATTGGTGTGCAGCGATTGTGTTCCACCGAGCACGGCAGAGAGCGCCTGCAACGCGGTTCGTACGACGTTGTTATATGGCTGCTGGGCGGTGAGTGAACAGCCGGCGGTTTGCGAGTGGAAGCGCAACGCCCAAGTGCGCGGATTTTTGGAACCGTAGCGCTCCGTCATAGCCTTGTGCCAGATGCGGCGTGCCGCGCGATATTTCGCGATTTCCTCGAAGAAGTCGCTGTGCGCGTTGAAGAAAAACGAAAGCTGAGGCCCGAAGTCGTCGACAGTCATTCCGCGGCGCAGCGCCCATTCGACATACTCCATGCCATCGCGCAAGGTGAACGCAAGTTCCTGAATCGCTGTCGAGCCCGCTTCGCGGATGTGATACCCGCTGATGGAGATTGGATTAAATTTCGGTGTCTGTTTAACGGCGAATTCGAAGGTGTCAATCACAAGCCGCATGGAGGGCTCAGGCGGGTAGATGTATTCCTTTTGGGCGATGTATTCCTTGAGGATGTCGTTCTGCAAAGTGCCAGAGATTTTCTTCCAGTCCGCGCCTTGTTTTTCCGCGACGGCGAGGTACATTGCCCAAATTACTGCCGCGGGTGAATTGATGGTCATCGAGGTGGTTACGCTGGCAAGGGGGATTTTGTCGAAGAGGACTTCCATGTCCGCGAGGGAACTGATCGCAACACCTTGCCGACTTCGCCTTCAGAAAGGGAATGGTCGGAGTCGTAACCCATTAAAGTGGGAAGATCGAACGCGGTCGAGAGTCCGGTCTGTCCTTGCGAGAGGAGATAGCGGAAACGCTGGTTGGTATCTTCGGCCGCGCCGAATCCGGCGAATTGGCGCATGGTCCACAGGCGTCCGCGGTGCATGGTGGAATGAATGCCGCGGGTGTAAGGAGGGTCGCCCGGGTAACCGAGATCGGTTTCGGGATTCCATCCAGACAAGTCCGCTTCCGTGTAAAGCCGCCGAATGGGGTGGCCAGAAATCGTCGTGAATTCAGCGTGGCGCTCGGGGCTTTTTGCCAGGACGGGCGCCAAAGTTTCTTCCTCCCAGGCTTTTTCCTCGGCGGAAAGGGTGCGCTGCGCAGGAGACTTTTCGTTGGCGGGGAGCGTGGTGGTGTTTTGCTTGTTTGGATTACTCATTTGAGAATTTCTCGCACACATTCACTTGACTGAACGTGACGCATCACTACGTTGGAGATGACCGCAAAGCGGCCAATTTCTTATGCTAGTCGAAAGATTTGGCGCGGGCAACCGGGAGACGCGAGGGCTGGGCGGCCCGACGCCAAAAGAAAAGCCGGCAGCGGGACGGCTGCCGGCGGAAGAAAACAATCGCGAGGAGCTACTTCTGACCCGGCTGGCTCGAGTTTGTGCCAGCGGCACTGTCTGAATCGAGCTTCTTAAAGAGTTTTTCAGTGCCGACTACCTGGCCATGCAAAGTTCCTGGGATCAGAGTGTCTTTCTCGGGTCCGCTGCCGTTCGAATCGGCGATCGTTACGTGATTGGCCTCGAGCGTACGGCCGAGGGCCCGTTCGAAATTGGCTTTAGCCTCCGCGAGATCGGAAAGCGCGCGAAGTTCGGTGCCACGCGCGGTGATCAAGTCGCGCTGCGTAAGAATCACTTGGTAAACGGTGGATGCGCCGAGCTGATACTTTTTCTCCTCGGCGTCAAAGGTCTGCTGCTGCAATTCACGAGCTTTGCTGGCGGCTTCCACTCGGGCACGGTCCTGAACCAAAGCCACGTAAGTATTTTGAACGTCGAGAATGGCGCTGTTCTTGAGCTGCTGGATTTGCGCCTGCATTTGCCGCTGGGTCAGAGTTGCACGCTGATAATCAGCCTGAGCGACCCTGTTGCGGATCGGTACCGTCACACCCAACTGAACGGTATAGGAAGGGAAATTGTTGTGAAAAATCTGGCTCGAAGCATCCGTGTAGCCTTTGTGGTCGGTGGCAACAGTCGGCGTTATCGTCAGAGGCTCAAACAGTCCCGGGATCGGGTTACCGTTTGCATCCACAACTTGTGCGCCCGCGATCGTTGATGACGTCCCGGGAACGCCGGAATTGCCGGACAAGCCCGTGGAGCCGTACTGCGCGGTCAAAGTGGCAAGAGGCAAGAGCGCGTTTCTTGTGGCTTTCACTTCAATGTTGGCATTCTTCAGGTTGTAGACCTGCTCTTGCAAGTCCGGCCGTTTCTGGAAGGCTTCCGACACGGCCTCTTCGAATGAAGCAGGTTCCACGCCCGTGGGAGTGTTCGGTTTGTCGGTGGGGACAATTTCGACGCGTACGAGGTTAGGGCTCAAGGGGTCTTTAGAGATGAAGTTTTTCAATGCCTGCTGTTGCTGAAGTTGAGCCGTTTGCGCAACGATCAGGTTTTGCCGGTTGGTGGCCAATTCTGATTCGGCGCGCGTCACATCGAGTGGCGCCATCGTGCCAATTTCCAACTGCTTTTTGTTGTCGTTGTAAAGTTTCTCAGAGACGGTAACGGCCTGCTGCTGGACGTTCACGTTTTCACGAGCATAGACAAGCTCCCAATAGGCATTGATCGTGTTTGTAACCGTGGTGATTGCCTGCAGAGAGAAAGCCAGGTCCGCGATCTTGCGGTTGTTCTTCGAGATGTAGATCTGTCTCTTATTTATGCTTTTTCCGAAGCCATTCAACAGTTGCTGCTGGAATCCGATGTTGATCGATGTCTCGACGGATGGATTGAAAAGAAGAGCCGGCGAGGTAGAAGAACTGCGGGTGTTATTCCAGGAAACAAACATACTTGTGCCGGGGGAGAATCCTTGAGTGTATTGCGTGTTGAACGTGGAGGTGTGCGCAGAAAGTGCGCTGATTCCGGCCACGCCCGTTCCCGAAATAAAAGGGTTGTTTACTGGGATAACGCGCGAGTCGATCGAATAAGTCCCCGTGACTTGCGGATCGAAACTCAGTCCTGGAATGTTGGCTTGAGAGAAGGGAATGCTCGCGCCGGCGGTTCCACGGCCCACGCCTCCACCTGCAGTGCGAAGCAGATCGGTGTCCGCGTACCAAACGTTATATCTGGCAACAACGATGTCCATGTTGTTTTCAAGTGCCAGATCGACCGCGTCTTGCAGGCTGAGGTCCAATTTATTGTCGTGAATTAACTGGTCAATTCGCGGAGAATTTGTGAGTCCCGGATCTGGAATT
>QHYO01000182.1 GCA_003224135.1 Acidobacteriota bacterium
TACACTAAATAGTCGTTGGGTGAGCACAAAATGGACAATCGATTTCGGGCGCCAAAACGGAGGTTTGTGCGCCGCAAATGATCACTTAACTTGGATAGACACTGAGCCGGCCACCTTGCGAGCGAAGATGAGCGGGGATAGAATGCGTCGCGGTTTCGTGCGCCCTGTAATTTGGCCGGAAATCAGAGAGTTTCTTCTTCATGGCGAGTTTTTCTGGATTCGAATTTGAGGCGCGAGCGCTCGGCCGCACGGTTCGCGCGGCGCTCGTCCTGCTCCTAACCATCCTTAGCCCTTCGACAGGGTCGAAACCACTTCATTCGCAGGAAGGCCAAGAACCCGGCGGGGTTGATGGAAAAGTGTGTGCGGTTTCGGGTAAACCTATCGGGGGAGCGCTAGTGACATTGCTGGGGAAGGGCAGCGAGCGAAAGATCGAGACCAAGACGAATGTTGACGGCACTTTTGTTCTGCTGGAATCGGGTGAGGGAACCTACACACTGCACGCGGAAAAGGCAGGATGGAAGCCGGCAGTTGTGGATTCCCTACACCTGAGGGCCGGCGAAAAGCGGCACGTGAGTATTGTGCTAGAGAGCTTGCCCGGAAGTGCCACTGCTTCGAGCAACAAGGAAAATCCCGAGGGAGCGGATCTGAAATTTTCCGATGAGCCGAACTTTGCTGTTGCGGGAGTGACCGACTGGAGCGCCGCGGGATTGCACGGATCGGCTGCGAATGCGCGAACGAGTGAAGACCTGGCGAAAGAGACAGCAGCTTTGAAGTCCACTCTGACAGCGGCCAAATCCACCGGCACAGGCGATGCGGACGCCCACCGAGAGCTGGGTGACACCAAGGAAAAAAATGGCGATCCCATCGGCGCGGTGAACGAATATGAAAAGGCTGCGCGAATGGACCCCAGCGAAGAGAACTATTTTGCATGGGGAACCGAGCTGTTGTTGCATCGAGCGGGCGGAGCCGCGATCGAAGTGTTTTCCAAGGGAGCGAAAAACCACGCGAACTCGGCACGAATGCTTGCAGGATTAGGCGCGGCGCATTATGCGAACGGACAGTATGTTGAGGCAGCGCGACGGGTTTGTGAAGCGTCGGATCTGCAACCGCTCGATACGGAGCCGTATCTGCTGCTTGGCAAGATGGAGAAGTCTGCGGCAGAGCCGTTTTCTTGCAGCGAGGAAAGACTGGCAAGATTCGCGGAAGAGCAGCCTCGAAACGCGCAAGCGAACTATTACTACGGTTTGGTGCTTTGGAAGGAAGCGCGGAAATCGCAAAGCAGTACAATGCTCGAACGAGCCGAAGCGTTGGTCAAGAAAGCCGTGACAATTGATCCTGCTTTCGGAGAAGCTTACGTGCAACTCGGCTTGATGATTGCCGCGCGTGGAGACCTAGAAGAAGCTCTTCGCACGTATGAGCAGGCAATTCAAGCGACACCGAAGCTTGGCGTCGCACACTATCAACTCAGTCTCGCGTATCGCAGAGCGGGAGAAATCGCAAAAGCGCAGCACGAACTGCGAGTGTACAAAGAGATTGAGCGCGCCGAGGCCGCTGAAGCAGAAAGTGAACGGCGAGAGTTGCGGCAGTTCGTGACGATTTTAAAAGATGCACCGGCGGCTTCAAATCCACGCTAAAAATTCCGGAACCTGAATCGTCAAGCTAAGGGAAAGGTGATTTCATGAGGGCAACGTCAGACAGAGCGAGCAGAATATTATTTGCCGTGCTTTGCATGGTGCTAGTTGGAAGCCGGGCCGCGGCGGAATCAAGTTATAGCCTGAAATCGCCGGACAACCGGATCGAAGTGCAAATTCACGTGACGAACCGCATTGCCTACGACCTTTTGCTGAAAGACAGGCTGCTCCTGAAAGACTCGACCTTGTCCATCAACATCGATGGAAAAACGCTCGGTGAAAATGCGCAAGTGAAATCAACGAAGAAGGACAGCGCGGACCGCGTTTTGGAGCCCGCAGTGCGGCAGAAGTTCCGAAAGATTCGCGAACAGTACAACGAATTGCGGCTTGACCTGGATGGCGGGTATGCAGTCACATTTCGAGCCTATCCGGAGGGCATTGCGTACCGGATCGAAACAAATCTTGGCGGCGAAAATGTAAAGGTTTACAAAGAGGAGGCGAATTTTCGCTTTGCCGGCGACTACATCGCGTTTTATCCAGAAGAAGAGAGTTTCTTCTCTCACAACGAACGGAAATATTTGCCGCGTCCGCTGAAAGAAATTGCGGCGACGAAGTTTGCGACGTTGCCCGCGGTTGTGGACCCCGGCGGCGGAGTGAAAATCGCGGTCGCGGAATCTGGCGTGGAAGACTATCCGGGACTGTGGCTGCGCGGCACGGGCGAGAACGGTTTATCGGCCACGTTTGAACCGTATCCGTTGAAAGAACAACTCGAGAAGGATCGCGATTTCAAAGTTATCGAAGCCGCCGATTACATCGCGTTGACGAGAGGGACGCGTACATTTCCGTGGCGGCTGCTGGGAATCGTGGAGCACGACGCGGATCTTTTGACGAATCAATTGGTGTGGCTGCTGGAAAAACCGTCGCAGGTACAGGACACCTCCTGGATCAAGCCGGGCAAAGTCGCATGGGACTGGTGGAACTTCAACAACGTTTACGGCGTAGATTTTCCGGCTGGCGTGAACACGCAAACCTACAAGTACTACATCGACTTTGCGGCGAAATATCATTTGCAATACATCATTCTCGATGAAGGCTGGTACAAACTCGGCAACGTGCTCGACGTGGCGCCGGAAATCAACATGGAAGAGTTGACAGCCTACGCGAAGCAAAAAAACGTGGGCGTCATTCTTTGGGTGGTGTGGAAGTCGCTGGACGACCAGCTGATTCCGGCTCTAGATCAGTATGCGAAATGGGGCGATGAACTATTACTACAAGGTGAGTCGCGAGTGCGCGAAACGAAAAATGTTGGTGGATTTTCACGGAGCGCAACGACCGGCATCACTGACGCGCACATGGCCGAACCTGATCAGCACGGAGGGGGTGCGAGGGATGGAGTGGAGCAAGTGGAGCGCGGACGCGGAGCCGAAGCACAACGTGACGCTACCGTTCACGCGAATGTTCCTTGGCCCGATGGACTACACTCCCGGCGCGATGCTGAATGCGCAGAAGGACATGTTCGCTCCGATTTTCAAGCGGCCAATGGCGTTGGGGACGCGATGCCACCAACTGGCGATGTACGTGGTGTTCGAAAGCCCGTTGCAAATGCTTTCCGACAGCCCGTCGAATTACCTGCGTGAGCCGGAAGCGATGGAGTTCCTTGCGCCGGTGCCGAGTACTTGGGACGA
>QHYO01000179.1:0-8381 GCA_003224135.1 Acidobacteriota bacterium
ATATTTGCAGCGAGTGCGGCTGCGGTTGATGTTCCGACATTAATTTCGGTCAGACGGCCTTCGCAATTTCGGGCGCTGTGGTATCGAGCGCTGGCGCTACTTGGCCTGCGGCGTGCATCGGCTGGAGGATTCGGAGCGTGGCCGCACAGTTCGGGCGGCGGATGAACCAAGCAACGAGCGAGACGGTTGGCGGGGACCCGTTGGGAAAAGGCGGTCAGACCCATCCAGCTTAGGTAAACACGTGTACCTGCATTACGGGAACGGAAGGCTTTCAGCCCGGCGTTGGATTGGATGCGCCTGTGCCGGGGGCGAAAGTTTTGTGTGGTGGTCTGCGAGGTTCGTGAGCTTAGTCGCCGTGACGGGCGGCGTCGGCTTCTGAGGCCAGATCTTGCAGGAGGGTGAAAAATGCAGGGGGCTGAGCGATGAAGAGGCCGCTGGCCTTCAAGAAATTTGCTGCTGCCATGGCCGCGTTGTTTGTTTCCGTGGGACGAATGATAGAGCACGCCGGAAAAGTCTTGCTCGGGGATCAGCTGCTGGCCAGAGTTGAGACTTCATTGTCCTGGTTACCCGCGAGCTCCTGGTACTGCAACCAAGGTCGCTCTCGATGATTTCTGCAGCGGCCAGAAATCGAAGAATCGCGGCATCACTTTTAATAAGGCCCCCGCATTCTTTTCGCTGTTTTCGTCCTGTGCTGGCGCGGAAGAGCCGCCAACCAAGAGGCCTGCACCAACAGTCACCGCACCAGCGACCATTCCTTTTTTAAGGAAGGACCGCTGATTGGAGCCAGTCTTTCTATTCTTGTCTCGGGGTCTGAAAGTATAGACACCGTATCGTCCTCGTATCGTCCTTTGACTCGGGGTTTGTAAGTGCAAACCCCGTACCCCGCTGACCGAATTCTTGCATGTAATTCTCCTTCTTCTGGCGCAGCCGCTGGTAGCCGCTGTTTATGGTCGGAGCGCTTCACGAATTTCGAAGTGAAGCTCCAAGAAAGAGGCTAAGGAAATTCGAGACAGACGATGTCATTTTGGTATCTCTGATTCGTCGCATGTTTGTTGGATTTGTGTCCTGCGGCGAGGCGTGGCGGGGAAATCCTTGAGATAAACGTGGTGTGACAAGCTTAGAGCGGGGAAGCGGCAAATTGACGCTCCGCGAAGACTCGCATACGATGCGGAGCGCAGTATGTTGCGCATTTAGGGGATGGCCTGCATGCCTCGACTGACTTTGTTGATCACCGCCGGAATTCTTATGACGTTCACGGCGGCGCGCGCGGGCGCACAGAAGCCGGAAGAAAAGCCGGCGGAAAAATCCGCGGAAAAGTCTGGCGACAAGTCAGACAAAGCGAAAGACGAAAAGAAGCCCGAAGAAAAAGTTGTTCAGACAAAGCACACGATCAAGATTGGCGGGCAGGAAATAAAATACACCGCGACCGCCGGGACGATTTTGCTGAAACTTGAGGATGGCACTCCAAAGGCCAGCGTGTTTTACGTTGCTTACACGAAGGACGATGTAAGTGACACCACCAAACGTCCGGTGACGTTCACGTTCAATGGCGGACCCGGTTCCGCTTCCATCTGGCTGCATCTTGGAGCGTTTGGTCCGCGACGCGTGGAGATGGGCGATGCGGGAGCGCTACGGCCGCCGCCATACAAGTTGGTCGACAATGAATATTCGCTGCTTGACGTAACGGATCTGGTCTTTATCGATCCCGTCTCCACGGGCTACAGCCGCGCGGTTCCCGGCGAAGCGCCAAAACAGTTCCACGGGATTGAAGAGGATATCCAGTCGGTCGGCGATTTTATCCGGCTCTACGCCACGCGCAACAAGCGGTGGACATCGCCGAAATTTCTAGCCGGCGAAAGCTACGGTACGACGCGCGCCGCAGGCCTTTCCGGTTATCTGCAGCAACGCTATGGAATGTACCTGAACGGACTTATTTTGATTTCATCGATTCTGAATTTTCAGACCGCGGAGTTCGATACCGGAAACGACTTGCCTTATATTCTGTTTTTGCCGACGTACACTGCGATCGCCTGGTACCACAAAAAATTGCCCTCGGATCTGCAAAGTGATTTGCAGAAAGCCATCCAGGAATCGCGGAA
Source organism: Acidobacteriota bacterium (assembly GCA_003224135.1). Classification (GTDB taxonomy): domain Bacteria; phylum Acidobacteriota; class Terriglobia; order Acidiferrales; family UBA7541; genus Acidiferrum. The sequence goes on from QHYO01000179.1 coordinate 2,100, forward strand.
CTTCGCGGCTCACGAATATGCGGACGCGCTGATGGATGGCGACAGTCTACCGGCCACGCGCCGCGCGGAGATTGCTCAAAAACTTTCGCGGCTGACGGGGCTTTCCGCGGAGTACATCGACCGCAGCAATTTGCGCATCGAGATCACGCGCTTCGACAAGGAGCTGTTGCGCGACCAACGCCGCACAGTGGGACGACTCGACGGCCGTTTTACGGGAATTGATGAAGATGCGGCGGGCTCGCGGCCCGATTACGATCCGAGCCTCGCGGCGATTGTTGGCCCGTACACCGCAGCGTTTCACGATTACGTGCGCGGCGATTTGAAGTTTGAAAGCGACCTTTTTTACGAATATTTGACCGGCCGCGTGCAGCCGTGGAGCTACGAGTCGTACCAGAATCGATATGTAAACGTCGCCGAGACTCTGCGCAACGCAATGACCCACAATCCGTTTTTGCACGTGTTCGTGGGGAAAGGCTACTACGACCTGGCAACGCCATTTTTTGCGGCGGAATATACGTTCGATCATTTGAGCCTCGATGAGTCGCTACGCGGGCATCTTTCCGGCGGATATTACGAAGCCGGCCACATGATGTACGTCCATCAGGCCTCGCTGGCAAAACTCAAACAGGATTTGGCTCAATTCGTTCAGACGAGTGCTGGTCAGAAGACCGGATCACAGAAGGCCACTGCAAAATGAAACGACTGCTGACTGCCGGAGTCTGGATCGCGATTGCGATTGGCGGCGCGATAGCGCTGGGCAAAATAGCTCTGTATCGCGGGGAAGCAATCAGCGCGACTTGGTTTGTGGTCGCGGCGATCTGTTGCTACCTGGTCGCGTATCGTCTGTATTCGGCATTTATCTCCGCGAAATTGCTGGCGCTGGATGATACGCGCGCGACTCCCGCCGAGCGACTCGATGACGGCCGCGATTTTGTTCCGACAAACAAATGGGTGTTGTTCGGGCACCACTTTGCGGCAATCGCCGGTCCAGGACCGCTGGTGGGACCAACACTCGCCGCGCAATTTGGATATTTGCCGGGAACGTTATGGTTAATTGCAGGTTGCGCGTTCGCGGGATGCGTGCAGGATTTTATTATTCTGTTTTGCTCGATTCGGCGAAACGGAAAAACGCTAGGCGAAATGGCGCGCGATGAGGTGAGCAAGCGCGGCGGGTTTATCGCACAACTCGCGGTGCTTGCGATCATGGTGATTTTGCTGGGCGTAGTGGCGCTGGTGATCGTAAACGCGCTGAAATCATCGCCGTGGGCGACATTCACGTTAGCGATGACGATTCCGATTGCACTGCTGTTGGGATTGTACTTGCGGTACTTTCGGCCCGGCAGGGTGCTTGAAGCGTCGCTCATCGGAGTTGCCCTGGTCTTGTTCGCAGTTGTGGCGGGACAGTGGGTGGCCGAAGCACCTTCCTGGGCACACGTGTTTACGCTGGGTGGCGTAGCGCTTGCATTTACTTTAATGGCGTACGGATTTGCCGCGTCAGCGCTACCGGTCTGGTTGCTGCTTGCGCCGCGCGATTACTTGAGCGCATTCATCAAGGCCGGAGCGATTTTTTCCCTCGCTGCAGGAATCCTGATCGTGCGGCCCGAAGTCCACATGCCCGCACTGACGAAGTTCGTGGCTGGAACAGGGCCTGTTTTTGCCGGCAAGATTTTTCCATTTTGTTTCATCACCATTGCGTGCGGCGCGATCAGCGGCTTTCATTCACTGATTGCAAGCGGAACGACGCCAAAAATGATTCAGCGCGAAGGACACGCGCGACTCATCGGCTATGGAGCCATGCTGCTGGAATCGTTCGTCGGCATCATGGCGATGGTCGCCGCGTCCGCCATGCCGCCGGGAGTCTATTTTGCAATTAATTCGCCTCCAGGAGTGGTGGGAGCCACGCCGCAGATCGCGACCGCCACGATATCGAGCTGGGGCTATCCCGTCGATGCCGCGACGATGGCAGGTCTGGCTCATGCAGTGGGCGAGCAAACGTTGATGAATCGCACCGGCGGCGCGCCATCTTTGGCGGTGGGCATGGCGCAGATTTTTTCGAGCACAATCGGCGGCGAACGACTGCTCGGCATCTGGTATCACTTCGCGATCATGTTCGAGGCGTTGTTTATTTTGACGGTGCTGGACGCTGGAACGCGAGTCGGCAGATTTATGGTGCAGGAGCTAGGGAGCCGTGTGTGGAAGCCGTTTGGACGAACCAGTTGGCTGCCCGGAGTGTTGATTTCGAGCGCGCTGATTGTGGGTGCCTGGGGATATTTCCTCTACCAGGGCGTAATCGATCCGCTCGGCGGAATAAATTCGCTCTGGCCGCTGTTCGGAATTTCGAATCAACTGCTGGCAGCGGTTGCGCTCGTTGTGGCGACGACGATTTTGTTGAAGATGGGAAGACTCCGCTGGATCTGGGTAACGCTGGCTCCCATGGCCTGGCTCGTGACCATCACGATGACGGCAAGCTGGCAAAAAATCTTTCATCCGAATCCGCGCATCGGATTTATTTCTGCGGCGAACGCGATGGCCGCGCAGATCGCCGCGGGAAAAATTCCCGCCGAGAAAATCGTTGAGACACAAAGGCTGATTTTTAACCAGAGGCTCGATGCGGTGGTGACGGCAATACTCGCGGCCATGATTTTGGTGCTATTGGTGGAAGCCGTGATTCAGTGGGCAGCGCTTTTGAGCAAGCGGCGCGAACCTGTGTTGCACGAGACTTCCTACGTTGCGACCGCATGGACCGCGGAATTGGAGGGCGACTAATGCCCATCGAAATTACGGCACTGCAATCACGTTTGAAGACTGGTGCGCGGCGAATCTGGCGAGGCGTCCGCGAGTGGTGCGGGGACGCGGCATACGAGCGATACGTGCGGTCGCACGCGCGGAATTCTTGCGGGCTGTCTTTGTTGAGCCGCGAGGAATTCTATATCGAGCAATTGCAAAAACGGTACTCTCGCGTAAGCCGCTGCTGCTGACTCTATACGCTAGCGCTCTTGTTTTCGTCAGGGCACGGACCTACAATTTGTCCACTCGAGTTGCTGCCAGCGTCGTTCCACCAACACCGCGTCAACGGAGGAAGCAACATGGCAATCAATGAACAGAAGCTGAACGAATTCCTAGGAAAGGCCATTGTTGATTTTGGTGCGACATTTCACGCTGCCCTGATCAATATCGGCGACAAGCTGGGCTTATACAAAGCGCTTGCTGCGGGCGGACATCAGACTCCGGCAGAGCTGGCCAAACGTACGGACACCTCCGAACGCTATGTTCGCGAATGGCTGTGCAGCCAGGCCGCGGGCGGTTATGTCAGCTACGATGCGGCAAGCGGCAAATTTTATTTGAGCGAAGAGCAGGCTTTTGCGCTGGCCGATGACAACAGCCCGGCATTTTTGCCGGGAGCATTCCAAGTGGCGCTGGGAGCGATTGAAGCGAAAGACCAGTTGGAAGAACGGTTCAAGAGCGGCAGGGGAATGGGTTGGCACGAACACAATGCCAACGTGTTTGTGGGGACCGAGCGCTTCTTCCGGCCCGGATACGCGGCGAATTTGATCAGCACATGGATTCCGTCGCTCGAAGAAGTGGACGCGAAGCTGCGCGCGGGTGCGCGTGTGGCGGATGTCGGATGCGGTCTTGGCGCCTCAACCATTTTGATGGCCAAACACTATCCGAAGTCGCAATTTGCGGGTTTCGATTATCACGACAAGTCCATCGAAACGGCGAAACAGCGCGCAAAGGAGGCCGGCGTTGCCGATCGCATCATCTTCGAAGTGTCGATGGCGAAAACCTATCCGGGCAGAAACTATGATTTCGTGACGTTTTTCGATTGCCTGCATGACATGGGCGATCCGCAGGGGGCTTCGGAACACGTGCACAGTAGCCTGAAAAGCGACGGAACCTGGATGATTGTGGAACCGTTCGCGAGCGACAAGATCGAGGAAAATTTCCATCCTATCGGCCGCGCGTTCTACGGCGCGTCGACTCTTTTGTGCACGCCTGCCTCGCTATCACAAGAAGTGGGATTGGCACTGGGAGCGCAAGCGGGAGAGAAACGGTTGCGAGAAGTGGTGACCTCAGGTGGTTTCACGCGTTTTCGGCGCGCCACGCAGACGCCATTTAATTTGGTGTTTGAGGCACGGCCCTAAGGGGCGAGCCGCGATCGGCTCACACTAAATTTCTTCTTCGTCCTCGGTAGTGCTTTTCAAGATTGTGACTTTGTGCAGGATTTTCAGTCCCTGCGCGCGGACTCCAGCCAGAATTTCACGCCGGATTTCTTGCGGCAGCGCTTCCGGCGGAAAAACTCCCGATTCTTCCCTCGGAAAATGTTTTACAAATTGGGCGGCAACGTGCGCGGTTGCATATGCGACAGGTGTCGTAAAGAGTCCCTGACGGCGGATGGTATACAGCGAAGGAAAGAGTACATCACTGCGCATCAAGACGTGCACGTCTTCCTTGGTCCCTCGCTGGATGCCGCGAACCAGGACGGCTGCGGCGAAGCGCGCGTTCTGCAGAACGCCCTGACGAATCAATTTTGCAATCATGCGAGGCGAAGAAGTCGCCGGAAAATGGCGGCGGGCCATGCCACGGGATTTTGAAAGTTTGCCCTGCTTGTGCCAGCGCCGCAGGCGATCTATTTCGTTGCCGCCGATTTTTGCATCGAGATCGCGCATAGGAATGAAGCGAGGCAGCGTGGCGACCTCGTCCTGCGCAGCGAGCACCACCCGCGCCGTGCCGATAGGATCCATGAAGCGGAATTTCTCGATTTCAGAAAATCGCTTTGCGAGCTTGAATTTTCCATTGCGATAGATGCGCGGACGCGAAATGGCTTCGTCGAAGGAAACCTCAGGCGACCATTGCGAGATGGGGTCATCGCTTTCGGCACTCTCGTAGAGACGAATTTGCGCGGACAGTACTTCATCGCAAAGATCAGCGGCTCGTTTGACGAGAAGATTCGTAAGACCGGGGGCAGCGCCCGCATTGATGACCGCGGCGCGATTTTTCTTTTCTAATTTCCTGGCATATCTAAATTGCTCGGCGTGAAAAGGGTTCCGGGTAAGATGCGAGCTTAGATCGAGATAATGTGCGCGCAGCCGGAGTGCTGCACGCAAAACGATTTCGTTGAAGACTGACGCTGAGGCATTAATGATCAGCTGGCAGCCCTTGGCGGCACGTACGATGCCACGAAGATTTCGCGCGTTTACTTCCGCAATGGGAATCGTGCTTTTGTTGCCGAGAAACCGCCGCGCACGTTTGGGGTCGCGGTCGCCACACCACACGTGATGGTCTTGCCGTTCAAGAAGTTGTGCGAGAAGCGAGCCAGTCGCGCCGGCTCCCAGGACGAAGATCCGCATGGTGTCGAAAAACTCTATCACAGACTGCCACAGGCGACCGCTGCCAGGTGCTCACCAGGGCAGTTTTGACGGGAGCGACCGGCAGGAGGCTGGCAATTCAATACAGTTCATATCGCTAAGGCAAAGCGACTTGATGCAGATTGAATGTAGCCGAAACCAGGCGGATTCGCGGCCAGCGAGTCTTCTAGGAGTCTTCGGGCCATTTGCCGTGGCCTGGCCATAGGCGTACACTCTCCTTGTAGCTCCGACCGGGGCGGCCTGCGGGGAGATAACCCATGGCTACCTTGGCGATCCCAGAGTTCAGGGATGAGGGTTCAGGCGGAAACGCCGGGGCCTCCCGCACGCGAATCCGGCGGAAATGCTGGAGTTCGCCCCAGACGTTCGCGAGGGCGGCTGGGTTGGAAAGGAGCGCCAGTCCGGAAAGTATAACTTTTCGGTGCGCGCCCGATTCCAACCTTGAATCGGGCTTTTGTTTTCTAGTGACTTGAGAATGACCTTGCAGGACAAATTCGGCAGACAGATTACCGATCTGAGAATTTCCGTCACGGACCGGTGTAATTTCCGTTGCATTTATTGCCGTTCGGCCGATCCGGAAAATTACCAGGAACACGACAAGATTTTGTCGTGGGCAGAACTCGAGCGGTTGGGACGGGTGTTTCACGATCTCGGAATCCGGAAAGTACGAGTGACCGGTGGAGAACCGCTGGTGCGCCCAGGGGTTGAAGACTTCATTGCACGCATGCACGAAACGGGTTTTGCGGATTTGTCGATGACCACCAACGGGCATCAACTCTCCGAGCGTTGCGACCGGCTGATTGCGGCGGGCTTGAAGCGTATCAATATCAGCCTCGATTCGCTCGACCCCATAAAATTCGAGAAGATCACCCGGACAAAAACGTTTGCGTCGGTAATGGCGGGAATCGATGCGGCG
>QHYO01000179.1:8519-19244 GCA_003224135.1 Acidobacteriota bacterium
TTCACGCGCGAATTCATGCGCGCTGGCCGCTGGTGCAGATTCCTCATGAAGCGAGCGAGACCGCACGGAAATATCGATTCGCAGACGGCGCACCCGGTGAGATCGGCCTGATTGCGCCGGTGACACAACCCTTCTGCGGCCATTGTTCACGCATCCGGCTGACGGCCGATGGAAAGTTACGGACCTGCCTTTTCAGCAAGGAAGATCATGATTTGCGCGGCTTATTGAGAGAAAATGCCAACGATGACGATCTGGCAATCTTTATTCGGTCAGTTGTGAACGAGAAAGAAAAAGGGCATCGCATCAACGAACCGGATTTTATGGCGCCATCGCGCACCATGGTTTTTATCGGCGGGTAGAGTGAGTCTTAACCGCCGAACCGGGCCGATCATCTAAGCGAGTAGCTGCGAAGAGGGCAGACACGAAGCAGGCAATCGCGCCGAGATTCAGCGCAAAACATATCATGAGCAAACTCACCTCCATCTTGAGTTCGACAGCGCTGGTTGGAATCGAACAGCCGGAAACCTTGCGCGCGCCGGAACTCGAAAAAGGCGTGGGCTGCGATTTTGATAATTATTTACTAGTGCCCGATAACACGCTGGATGAACGAATCTCCGCGGCAAAGGCCAAACTCGGCAAAGACGTCGTGATTCTTGGCCATCACTACCAGCGCGACGAGGTTGTGAAGTTCGCAGATTTTCGCGGCGATTCGTTGAAGCTCTCGCAGCAGGCGGCGGAAGTCGACGCGAAGTACGTTATTTTCTGTGGCGTCCATTTTATGGCGGAAAGCGCGGACATCCTGCGGCGCGGCAGCCAGGTGGTGGTGCTTCCGGACTTGAGCGCGGGTTGCTCGATGGCGGACATGGCCGATATCGGGCAAGTGGAAGCGTGTTGGAACGAACTCAGCGGCGTTACGGACACCAAGAAAATTATTCCCGTCACGTACATGAATTCGACGGCGGCGATCAAGTCATTTACGGGTGAGCAGGGCGGTTCGGTCTGCACAAGTTCGAACGCCGCCGCGGTGATGAAGTGGGCTTTTGAGCGCGGCGAAAAAGTATTGTTTCTCCCCGACGAACATCTTGGACGCAATACCGGATACCGGATGGGAATCCCGCTGGATGAAATGATCGTTTGGGATCCATATGAAGAACTTGGCGGCAACTCGACAGAAGCGATCGCCAAAGCACGTGTAATTTTATGGAAGGGCTACTGCTCCGTGCACCAGCGATTCACTGCCGAGCAGGTTGCGCGTGTCCGCCGTCAACATCCCGGAATTCGCGTGATCGTTCATGCGGAATGCCGTTTTGAAGTCGCGCAGGCTGCGGACGAGATCGGCTCGACCGAAGGAATCATTCGCGCCATCAAAGCTGCCAAACCCGGGACCAAATGGGCCGTCGGCACCGAAATTCACATGGTGAATCGCCTCAGCAAGGAATTGACGGACCGCCAGGTGATGTCGCTCGATTCAAGCGTATGCGTCTGCACGACGATGTTTCGCATCACCCCAGTCCATCTGTTGTGGGCACTCGAGAATCTCGGCGCGGGAAAAATCGTCAATCAGATTTCCGTGGATGAACGCACACGGCACTTCGCGCGCGCGGCACTCGACCGCATGCTTTCTTTGCGCTAGCCTTACAGCAGTCCCCAATACGCTTCAGGGGAGAAGCATGGCTGACCAAGACGACGAAATTCCTCAAGACGAAACGCCGGAACCAGAACAGCGATTGTTTACTTTGACGGAAGCGGAGCGCGCGCGGCATGAACTGGAACCTTTTCTTGTGGAAGCGATGGAGTGCCGCAAAAAGCTTTCCGGGCTGGACAATGATCTTTCCGCGGTCGCGGCGCGGATCATGATGATGGGCGGAGTAGTGGTGCCTTATGAATCTCTTGCCAAGCTGCGGCGGGAACACACGCGTCTTGCGGAAAGTCTAAAAAGTTCGCTCGATCGCATACTTGAGACCGGCTGCCTGATCAAAGACTTGGATGTCGGGTTATTGGACTTTCCATCGATCATCGACAACGAAGAAGTTTATCTCTGCTGGAAGCTGGGCGAAGACCGCATCCGTTATTATCACCGGCAAGACGAAGGATTCTCCGGCCGCAAGCCGATCGATCCCAGGGATCCCGGTCCCGGCGACACAGTTCAATAATTCAAATAACCTTTCCTGTACCTTAAGAGAGCAAATTCTTGACTGAACATTCCCCGAACCGATTACAGAATTCCGCGAGCCCCTATCTTCGTTCCGCCGCGCACCAGCCGATTGACTGGCACGAGTGGAACGATGAAGCGTTTGCGCGAGCCAAAGCGCAGGACAAGCCCATCCTGCTCGATATTGGAGCCGTGTGGTGCCACTGGTGCCACGTGATCGATCGCGAGAGTTACGAAAATCCCACGATCTCGAAAATCATCAACGAACATTTTGTTGCGATCAAAGTGGACCGCGACGAGCGGCCGGACGTGGATTCACGCTACCAATCCGCGATCAGCACCATTTCAGGACAGGGCGGATGGCCGCTGACTGGGTTTCTTTTGCCGGACGGGAAACCATTTTTTGGCGGAACCTATTTTCCGCCGGAAGATCAGATGGGCCGCCCAGGATTTCGCCGCGTGCTGCTTGCGGTTGCGGAATCGTTCAAGAACAAGCGGACCGATCTGGAGCGTGCAGCGGAATCACTTTCGGATGCCGTGGCGCAGGCGGAGACGTTCACGGGAGCTCATGGCGCGTTTGATGCCGGGGTGGTCGATTCGCAGGTCAGTTCGTTGACGCAGCTTTTCGATATTCGCAACGGCGGCTTCGGCCGCGCACCGAAATTTCCGCATTGTTCGTCGCTCGACCTCATTCTGGAATGCTACCAGCAGGCTGCCCCCAGCGGGACTGACAGCGCCAAGAATCTGTTGGCGATGGCGGAAACGACGCTGGTAAAGATGTCGCGCGGCGGAATGTACGACCAGCTTGCTGGAGGATTCCACCGCTATTCCGTGGACGAGAAATGGCTGGTGCCACATTTCGAAAAAATGTCTTACGACAACTCCGAGCTGCTGAAAAATTATTTGCACGGCTGGCAAGTCACGCAGAACCCGCTTCTGAGGCAAACCGCGGAAGGCATCATCACCTGGGTGAACGAAGTGCTTTCTGATCAGCATCTCGGCGGATTTTATGCGAGCCAGGATGCCGACTATTCACTCGATGACGACGGCGACTATTTCACCTGGACGCTCGATGAATTGCGCGGCGCGCTGCTGCCGGATGAAGCTCGTGTGATGGAACTTTATTACGACGTCGAAGGGCACGGGGAGATGCATCACAACCCGGCAAAAAACGTTTTGTGGATCGCGCGAGAACCGGAAGAGATTGCGGCACAGTTGGGCGTCGAAGAATCGGTAATACGTCTGACAATCGCGCGGGCCAGGGAAAAGATGCTTGCGGCACGATTTCCACGACCGACTCCCTACATTGACAAGACGCTGTACGCGAGCTGGAACGCGATGTTTGTATCGGCGTATTTCGAAGCCGGCCGCGCGTTGCAGGATGCGCTGGGCTTGAGCTGCCGCGCGTTCGCGTTGAAAACGATGAACCGGATGCTCAGCGCGGCATGGTCCGAATCGACCGGGTTTGCGCATCGCATTGGTGGACCCGGGCTGAGCGGCTCGCTCGACGACCAGGTGTTTGGAGTGCTTGCACTGCTCGACGCTTATCAAACGACCCTTGACGAGCGTTATTTCCGTGCGGCGCAACGCACCATAGACATCGTCATCGAGAAATATGGCGACGCGGAACGTGGTGCTTTTTTCGACCGCTCATCCGAGGCGCCGCCGATGGGAGGTCTCGACGTTCGCCGCAAGCCGTTCCAAGATTCGCCGACGCCAGGCACGAATTCGGTCGCTGCGATTGCCTTGATTCGCGTGCACGCTTTCACAAATGAGCCGAAGTATCGGGATTGGGCTCAGAAAACGCTCGAAGCCTTCGCCGGGATCGCGCCGCAGTTTGGAATGTTTGCTGCGACGTATGGGCTGGCGGCGACACTGTTCGCGCGCCATCCTGCACAGGTCGTGATTACCGGGGTGGCAGATGATTCGGTGGCAAGGGCGCTGGAGGCGGCAGCAAATTCCACTTTTCGCTTCGGAAAATCGGTGCTGCGCGTTTTGCCCGGAGGCGAGCCTGCGTCATTGCCATTCGCGCTTCGCGAAACCTTCCCGCACTTGCCAAAAGACAAAGCGCTCGCACTCGTCTGTTCCGGCAACACTTGTTTTCCTCCGACGAGCGATCAAGAACAACTCAAAGCCTTGCTCGTGGGAAGACAAAACTCCGCTGCAGCAAGCTAACCGCTGCCAGTTTTCTTTCTGCCGTGCGTTCGCGAAATAGAAAATTATTTCTTGCGTTGAAAAGCAAAGACCTCTGAAAATGCGTCCTGGTCTTCAGCATGTTCCAACGCGAATTTGCGCAGATCTTCCGTATTCGCCGAGAGAGCGATTCCGTTCGAAGTTGTCACGCTTGCGAGCGTGAGCTTGCCAGCTTTCGCTTGGTCTGAAACCCATTTGTCGTTCAAGAAATCGATGTGCATCTTGTCTTTTTCCAAATGCACGCGGCCAAAAACGTGGCTTTGAATCGTCGGATAGGGAATCGTTGCGTTCTTCCTAGGTTCCAGGTCCGGACTGCCCAGGTCAAAGAACAAGTATCCCTCAAGCCGAACGAGTCTGCAGGCCGATATAAGTTTTTCGCCGTTTTCGTCGAAATCAACTGTCACTTCGTACGATCCCGTGTCAGTGCCCCTCTGGAAAATTACCAGTCCGGATTTCTCGTCAGGTTTTATTTCGGACCCGCTTTGTACATTCCATTCGCCCAAGAGTTGGTTTTCGAACACATCGTCGGTGCTTGAAAAAAGTGGAAACAACGAGACCTGTGGTTCACACCCAGCCAGAAGAACGCAAATCAAAATCAATGAAATCACATTCGCGGTTTTTCTCATTCGTTATAATCGCCATCATCGACAAAATGAAAAGCCGAGGAAGAATCGCTGAGATGATCCTCCCTCGGCCCAATTGTGTCCAGTCGTGCTTCCGTCTTACTTTTTCGGCCGCGACTCCGGCGGCACCATTCCGTTGGCGCGGTAATAGACCACGAGCTGCCCGTAGTGCTCGCCGGAATGTTCCATCAAACCATAAGCGAGCTCGTCGATTCTCGATTGCCGTGGCCCACCAGCATAGACTGACGCCGACATCCCGGCGTCGCCCTTCGACTTGATCACGTCTGCGCCATCCTGCACGCACTTTTTCACGAACGCCACGACCTGCGCCTTCGTTTTCAATTCATCGCGCTTCGGATCATCCGAATAGCGGACTTTCTGGCCCAACACCGGATCCGTGAAGTAGTACATCGACGCCGAAACGTGCAGCAATTGCTGAACGAACGTGCGCGAGTCGGGATTCGGTTTGAAGTCGTACTTGTCTTCTGGCAGGTCCTCGGCAATCGCGATCAGTTTCCGGCCGATGTCGTTCCATCCTTCGAGAACTGCGGCTGACGGTCCCAGAGCGGGTTTCGGCGGTTCCTTTGCCTTGGTGTCGGTTTGTGCAAAAGCGGGGACTGTTGCCAGACAAGCCGTCAGGCAGAGTCCCGCAAGAAATTTCAATCGATTCATCTCTCTCCTCCGATTGCCCCGAGTTACGCAGAAAAAGTTGCGCAGGAATCCACTTCGGGTCCCGGTGCGGGGCTACTGCATGCTTCGACGGCCGCCCCGCCCGGATGTAAGCCCAGCGTTATCCCCCAGCGTTATCCTAGGTTGGGCGGTTCCGCCGCCGAAGCATCTTACTGGCGATAACGATATAGCGCACGTCCAAATTGGCCGGGGCTGGCGCATGGTAAGCTGGTAGTGTTCGTTGGAGGCCCACGGCTAGTGCTCGTTTCCTGGTTCGTTCTGCGCACCTCTATTCTGTTGTGCCTGCTGCTGGTGCTCTACCTGTCCCAGCGCTTCTGGTATCGCGCGCTTTGGCGATGGAGCGGCCGGTGGGGAAGCAGGCCCATACGTGCCGGAATCCGCTTGCTGTACCTTGTCGGATTGCTCCTTATCATCCTGAGCGTGGCTGACTCGCTCCACAATGGACGCGGCAATCTGATTCCGCGCGGAACCTTTTTGAATGTTCTGGCGGGCCTCTGGTTTTTCAGCGCGCTTTTTGCCTTCCTCGCGGTGAAGTGCGTTCATGTGCTGGAACGCGCCTGGCGATTGTTCAGAGCGCGCAATCAGCCCGCCGCAAAAGCTGGAGACGACGAACTGCCCGTCGATCCCGGCCGGCGTTACTTTTTCAAAACGGCAACTGCCGCCGCCGGCGCCGTACCGTTCCTTGGAGCGATGTACGGATTCGCCGCCGAACGCCTGAACTATCAGGTTCATCGCGTCGAAATCCCGATCTCGAATTTGCCCTCGGCGCTCGACGGCATGAAGATCGCGCAGCTCAGCGACATTCACATGAGCGGGTATATGCCGCGTTCGCAGGTTCGGCGCGCGATCGATATGGCGAATGACCTCGGCGCCGATCTGGCGATCGTCACCGGCGATTTCATCACCGGCGCTGACGACCCGCTTGACGAGTGCATCGAAGAAATCCGCCGTTTGTCGGCTCCCCTCGGGATTTACGGCTGCAACGGCAATCACGAGATTTACGCGCAAGCTGAAGACCGCGCGCAGGAACTTTTTACTCAGTTCGGTATGAGACTCTTACGGCACGAGAACGCGCTGATCTCGTTCCGTGGCGCAAAATTCAATTTAATCGGTGTCGATTATCAGCGCGAACGCAACCCCGGCGGCCGCAGGATTTCTACACTTTCCGGTGTGGAGCCACTGATCCGCAACGATGTTCCCAACATCCTTCTTTCCCACAATCCGAACTCGTTCAATCGCGCCGCCGAATTGGGCGTCGAGCTTTCACTTGCTGGTCATACACACGGTGGTCAGATTCAAGTCGAAATTCTCGACCACCGCCTCAGTCCCGCCCGTTTTATCACCGATTACGTGGCTGGGCTCTACATCCGTCCGCTCTTCACTCCAGCGAAGACCGTCGCATCGCAGAAATTTTTGCACGCTGCGACGTTGCAGGGTCCGCACGCGGCACTCTATGTAAATCGCGGACTGGGCACCGTCGGTGCCCCAGTCCGTCTCGGTGTGCCGCCGGAAATTTCCTTGCTCACGCTGCGCCGTTCTTGACCTCGAAGCCGCCCGCCTCAATCGCTATGGTCATTCTGCTGATGGGCACAACCGGAGCCGGAAAAACTACCGTCGGCAGATTGCTCGCCGCGCAGCTTGGTTGGACTTTCCTTGACGCGGACGATTTCCACCCCCAGGCGAATATCGAAAAAATGAAACACGGAATTCCCCTTACCGATGCCGAACGTTTTCCCTGGCTCGAAAAAATTCACACCGAACTCGTGCGCCTCAGTGCCGCAGGTAGGAATGTTGTGCTGGCATGCTCGGCGCTCAAACAGAGTTACCGCGACCAGCTTTCCGCTGGAGTCGGGATGCAAATCGTCTATTTGCGCGGATCGTACGAAGAAATGCGCCGCCATATCGATCGCCGGCATGGCCATTTCGCCGGAGAATCCATCCTCGCGGGACAATTCGCCGATTTGCAGGAACCTCAAGACGCGTTAGTGCTCGATGTTTCGCTTACGCCCGACGAACTCGCCGCCGATGTCATTGCCCGTCTGCATCTGGCGCAGCCGCCTTGCGCTTAACTAGGGCATCCTACGGCCCGCAACTTCCATCCAATTTAAGTGTTTACAAGCGGATATTCGCCGGATCTGGAGCTCCGGGACCGAGGAGCAACATGACTAAACAGCTGGGCAATTTGGCATTTCGCAAGTCATCAGAAATTAGCTTTTCAAGCATTTTCAATTGGTTCGCATTATTTCTGGCGGCTGCGGCAATGACGCTGTTCTCATCGCCCCGCGCCGTTGCACAGGGCTCCGATTCCTCACAGCAGCAAACTCAGACCAACACGCAACAGGAGCCAACGCAACCGCAGTCAGACCAGCGCCGCGTCATCTCGAAAGACACCATTCCGCAAAACAATCCGGACGCTGAGCACGCTCAAGATCGGGACGAAGCCGCGCCGCCGCAACGGACACCTTCGTCCAATAGGCGGCCATATCCGCCAGCCCGCGCTACTGCCACTGTTCCAGAGACCATCACAATTCCCGCTGGCAAGGTACTCTTCGTGCGTTTGAATGAGCCGCTCTCAAGCGATCACAGCCACGCCGGAGACACATTCACGGCCACTCTGGACCAGCCGATCGTGATAAACGGTTGGGTCGTGGCGCACCGCGGCGAAACCCTCGTCGGTACCGTCACAAACGCGAAGAAGGCCGGCCGCGTTAAGGGCGTCTCGCAACTCGGTCTCGAATTAACCGACATAACGGTGGTCGATGGCCGCGACAAGCACTGGCGTGGGCACCATCATCGGGGCGGCTGCCGATGGCGGCGCGGGAGCAGGCATCGGAGCAGGCGCTGGCGCCGCAGCAGGCATTGCTATGGTTCTGCTGACACGTGGCAAGCCCACGGTCCTCGGTCCGGAAGCGCGATTGAGCTTCCGGCTGAAAGAGCCGCTGACCGTCTCCACGGAAAACGGCCGCCAGGCGTTTCAGCCGGTGGGCCCGAATGACTACAACTCATCGCCGTCGCTCCGTCGTCGTGGGGCCTATCCCGTTGCCTATCCACCCTACTACGCGGCCTGCGGGCCTTATTGGGGCTGCGGTCCGTACTATGGTTACTGGGGACCTTCATTTGGCTTCTATGGTGGCAACTACGGTTTCGGGCACGGCTTCGGACATCGGGGGTTCCGCCGCTAAAACGCATCTCCCCTTCAGACAGTGAAGTGTCGCCAGCCGCGAGGTGTTTCGGCACCCAGCGGCTGTGCCTTTTGGGGAACGGCTTCGCGACTCTTGCGGAATATCTTTTTATGGACGGCCCTCGCTGTTTTGCGGCACACTCCACCCGTCCGCCCTATGGTGCTGTTATGGATGATTCTTACAATCTTGATACTGTCGCCCGGGAGCTGAATAACCAGGAAGCGTCCGGCGCAGACGACGCCGGACTGACCGATCGCCTCGACCATTGGCTCGCGGCTCTTGTGAACCGGCATGGCAGCGATCTGCTTCTTGTCGAAGGCGCGCCTCCCTGTATTCGCGTCGATGGAGAAGTCAGGAAAATCGAGGCTGGCGTTTTGGATGGCGCCGAAATCGAAGCGTCCGTACTTCCTGCGCTGTCCGCACATGCGTTGCGCCGCTTTCGAGAAGCGGCGATCGCCGACTCTTCTTATCGCCTCCAGGGCCTGGGCCGTTTTCGCATCAACCTGCATCGCGAACGTTCCCGTGCCGCGGCTGCGATTCGCGCTCTGCCCTCAAGGGTTCCGTCACTGCGCGAACTCCACCTTCCTCCGACTGTAGAAAACCTTGCACGGGTTCCGCGCGGTCTGGTGCTCCTCGGAGGCGCCGCCGGCTCCGGAAAGTCCACCACCATGGCTGCGCTGATCAACGAAATCAATCATCGCGAAGCGCGCCATATCGTCATCATCGAAGATCCCATTGAATACGAACACCAGCACGTGCGAAGCGTCATCGAGCAAGTGGAAATCGGCACTGACGCTCCTGATTTTCCCACCGCGCTTCGCGCCGCTTTGCGCCAGGCGCCGGATATCATCGTGGTAGGCGAAATGCGCGATCCGGAAACGATGCGCATCGCCGTGGCAGCTGCGGAGACAGGGCACCTGGTATTCTCAACGCTGCACACCGTGGATGTTGCGTCAACCATCTCTCGCATCTCGGATTCGTTTCCGTTGGAACGTCAGAACTCCATTCGCCAGGAGCTGGCGATGGCTCTCGCCGCCGTCCACACACAAATCCTGCTCCCAAGAAAAGGCGGAGGCCGCATTCCTGCCGCGGAACTTTTGATGATTGGTTATGGTGCGCGACACCACGTGCGAAAAAACGCGCTGCAGCATCTTCACCAGGAAATTCCGCTGACCAAGAAAAAAGGTACGTTTACGCTCGAAGAAACGCTAGTGCAACTGATTCGTTCCGGCCAGATCGAACGCGAAGACGCTCTTGTTTGCTCCATCCATCCAGACGATTTGGACATTCTCCTGAAATCTTCGTCCGCCTCGGCCTCCGCCTAACACGCGGCTGCACCTTTAATGTGATTGTCATCCCGAGGCGATCGACAAGGATCACAGAAGGATCTCAACTTTAACATCGCGGACGAAAAGGACTCATGAAAAACCCAAAACCCAAACCTCTCGCCCGTCGCGAACGCCAGATCATGGATGTCCTCTACAAGCTCGAGCGTGCCACTGTGGGCCAGGTTCTCGCCGCGCTCCCCGATCAGCTCAACTATTCAACCGTCCGCGCACAGCTCCGCGTCCTCGAAGAAAAAGGGCATCTCCGCCACGAAGAGCACGGCCTCAGATATGTCTATTTCCCTGCAATCCCCCGCGACGTTGCACGGCGCTCGGCCCTTCGGCACCTTGTGGAAACCTTTTTTGAGGGCTCAGTTGAAAACGTGGTCGCAGCACTGCTCGGCGGAGAAGTCTCGCAAATCTCCTCGGAGGAGTTGGATCGCCTTGCTCGACTGATCCCCAAAGCCGGCCTGAGCCAGAAAGGCGCTCCGCCGAACAGCAGCAACAAGGGTCCGAAAATCGACGTGAAGAAGAAAGACCTCAGAAAGAACGAAAGGACG
>QHYO01000181.1 GCA_003224135.1 Acidobacteriota bacterium
GGCGCGGATTTCGTGAATATACTCCGGCGTGATGCCCTGGATCTTCATGGCAATCAAATCGTCGGCGGAAAGGTTGTCAAAGCCTTCGGCCTTCATGCCTTCGATATAGGACTTTGATTTGGGAGCCGGGGCTGCCTCTTGAGTGCTGGTTGGAGTTGGTTTGGGACTGGGCTTGGCTTGCGGGGACGGGCGCGGTGCCGTAACGACAATTACGCCGGCGCGGTCGTCCGACTGATGTAATGAGAAGGAATGGGCCGAGGCGGTGCGGACCACGCCAAAGAGAGCATTGCCTGCGATCAATGCGGCCGCCAGACAGAGAACACCGAAGGCAACTCCAGCGTTGCGAAGGCTGCTTCCCTTTTCGGTGAGACCGAGCAGGCGGGTGACGCGCGATGCGAGCGGCCCGCGATTTGCGGCCATGGCGAACGTAGGTGCTGCACGCCACTGTTCCATCAGAGCGAGAGCACGAGCGTATTCGGCGGGATTTCGGCAGACGGAAAGTGCGACGTCATCACAGCAGTTTTCGCGTTCGGCACGGATGCGCTTGCTGAGCCACCAAACTGCCGGATGATAAAAAAGAAGCGTTTCGGCCACGACCTGGAAGAGATTAAAGAACGCATCAAGCCGGCGGATATGTGCGAGTTCATGCGCGACCACGGCGCGCAGCTGAAGCTCCGTAAGTCCGCTCAGGGCGCTGATCGGAAGAAGCACAACCGGACGAAACCAGCCGACAACGGCAGGTGCGTCGAGATGGAGCGATTCACAATAGCGGATAGCGCGGGAGATGCCGAGCCGGTGCTGCATTTCGCGGCACAGTGCGAGCAGGCCCGGATTCATCGGCTTGGATTCGCGGCGACGCAACCGGGCGATGAGGAAGAACCCGCCGGCAGTGCGGAGACTAAAAAGCATGACGCCGATGAACCAGAGTTCGACAAAGATAGTAAGCAAGCCGCCGGAAAGAACGCGCGACTGGGTGTTGGCGACCGCGCGGTGAGTGGCGAGGTTAACGACGTAAGCGATCGTGGGGACGGCAGCTTGCTTCGAAGCACTGAATGCGGGCTCGTCCTGGCGAAGCACGAAATACGTGACAACCGGCGCGGCGACCATCAGGGCAAGTGCGCCTACTGCTATGGCATAACGAGTGGACGCCTGGCGAGCCGCTGCGATCAAGGCGGTTGCAAGCGCCGCGAGGGCCGCCCCTTGCCACAAGAAGTGGAGCAGCGAGAGTCCGAGTGTTCGCAGCACGTCTGGAGAAAACCAGTGGGCAACGGCAGTCATCGGATGGTCCTTTCGTACTCGTCGAGCAAACGGCGCAGTTCTTCAATTTCATTTTTGGAGCTGCGGCGGCCAGCGAGCGCGTGCAGCATCAGCTCCTTCGCGGAGCCGTCAAAGACGCGCTGCAGAACGTCTGAGGCAAACTGGCGCTTGGTTTTTTCGGCGGGCTGCTCGGCTTCGTAAACGTGTGCGCGCTGCTCTTCATTACGGCGAACCAGCCCCTTAGCAGTCATGATCTGCATGAGCTTCAAGACGGTGGTGTATCCGAGAGCCTTTTCTTCCTGCAGGGCATCATGGACTTCGCGGACCGTGGAACGGCCGCGCTCCCAAAGGACTTGAAGGATTTGGAGCTCGGAGGCCGTGGGCTTTTGTAATGATGTGTCGCTCATGCGGTGCACCATACTACGAACGATTTCGCAATGTCAACGAAAATCTTCGTAGTTTGTTTGACGAGCATCTGCGGCGCGGGTGAGCAGCGAGTGGACTCTATAATTGCCAGATGCAACGTAAGGGCAGATCACGGACACCGGAACACAGCGAAGAAAGGCGAGTCGGACTGGCTCGTGCCCTTTCAAAGCTGGGATTCTGCTCACGCGCGAAGGGTTTCGAACTGGTTCACGCCGGCCGAGTGCGGCTGAACGGAATCACGCCGAAAAATCCGGAGACGCCCGTAAGGCTGGGGCAAGACAGGATCGAGGTCGACGGCGCGAAGGTCACCGCAGCTGGAAAGATTTATTGGATGCTCAACAAGCCGCGAGGAGCGGTGACGACGGCCGAAGACGAACGAGGGAGAGAGACGGTGTATGCGCGGTTGCCTGAAGGATTACCGTGGATGGGACCGGTCGGGCGACTAGATAAAGCGAGTGAAGGGCTGCTGATCTTCACGAATGATTCGGAATGGGCGGCCAGAATAATGGCGCCGGAAGCACACGTGGATAAGACATACCACGTGCAAATCGGCGCCCTGGTTGAGGAATCGCTGCTGCGCGCTCTTGTGAGGCGAAGCGGATTCGCGAAGGAGAAAAGAATTCGTGGATCGAGGTAGTGCTGGATGAAGGGAAGAACCGCCAGATTCGGCGGATGTTAGAAGCGTGTGGGGTAGAGGTGCTGCGGCTGGTTCGCGTCGCGATTGGGCCCCTGCAACTGGGACTTCTCGGCAAAGGCGAGGCGCGAGAGCTGACGCCAGCGGAGAAGAAAAAGCTCGGCGGCGCGCGAATTTGAGCGCATCGCGTACAGGAAGATACGGAGATTCAGTACAGGAAACTCCTAATAGCGGAGGTGTTCGGATTCCGGCAGTCTAGCACTGTCCGAAAGGCATAGCCTTTCGTTCATGGCCGGGAAAGAAGAGAAAAGGCGGAAAATCCCGAGTAATCGGGATCTCAGGGCTGGGACGTTTTTTCCTCTTCTTCCCGGTATTTTTCTGAAAAGATTCCTTTCACAACCTGAAATTATGAAGCCACTCGGAATCTGCTGGATTGCGTACGGAATTTTGCGAGTGTGTCTTGGCGTGGCGCTGCTGCTATTTGAACCGACCGCTACGGTGATGTTTGGCGCATTGCTTGGCAGAGTGGCTGATCCATTCACGCTGATGGGACTTTTCCACGCAGTGTATATTCTTGCGATTGTGTTGTCGTTTGTCTGCGGGATTCTGGGAATTGCCGGTGGGCTGGCGATCCTGGGGAACGCGAGAGCGGGGCGGGGACTGCTGATCGTGGCGAGTCTGTTAGCGCTTTCAGAAATGCCAGGCGGGATCGCGCTGGGCGTGTACACGCTGATTCTTCTCGTGCCCGCTCGTTCGACCGAAAGCATTCCAGCGAAATAGGTCGCCGAGAGTTTTGCGCGGCTGTCTTGTCATTCGACCGGGATCGGCTGGTTGAGGCGCGGCTTCACGTACCAGCAGGGCTTGTCGCCGTAGTGCGGGAAGAGCGAGTGGACGCAAGTGAGCGTTTCGGCAGGTTGCAGCTGGTCGATTTGATATTCATACTTGCCGTTTTTCTTTGGAATCGCCAGCACTCGCGTGCGGGTCATGGTTTCAAATGGCATGGTTGGCGTTGCGTGCATAGCGCGAATCCTCAGAACCAAAACATCCGCTGCATAGATGCATCCGGTGAGCAAGAGAATCAATATGAGGGCTTGGCCTGCGATTCGGGAGCGGGTCACGCTTTGCAGTATAGCCGAACGATTGCAGACTACTCTTTTACTTCGACTGGCGTGCCGATTTTGTGGCTGGAGCCGAAGCGCTTGTAGTTTGCGTATTTGACTGTCATGCGGATGCGAACGCCGCCGCTGGTGAAATGCAACGTATCGTCGGCGTGTGTGTAAGTGGGAAACCAATAAGGTCCGGTGATATTTTCGCGGTACGTTTCGAAGTGCGGAAAAATGTTTTCGTTGTTCTTCTTCATGATGTCCGGAACCGCTTTGCCGTAACTCTTCACAATTTGCAGGTCTTTCTCGTCGACCCACACGCGTCCTTGGAAGTAGCGCTCATTTTTTTCTATTTTCTTGGGCGCGACGTCGAAGACGTAGGCGTGGAGTTCGTCGACCACCTGGCGACCGACATAGGTGACATTGTATTTGGGCAAGTCTTCGGTAGTGAGGACGAAGGGCTGAATATTCTTGAGGTCGTTCAGATCCTGTTGCGACATCGTTATGCGAGTCAAAGTGGGGGGAGGGGCGTAGGTGACCTTCTCGTAGCGCTTCCCGTCGGGCGTAAAGAGAATGTCGCTAGTCATACGGTACTCGCCGTCCGGGTAGCCGTCCAAGTCGACGGTCTGCATCACGAAGGTTTGCGTATACGTATAGTTGTCGCGTTCTTTGCGAAACTCAGATTCGTGCTGGGAAAATTTTTGAATGATCTGGTCGACCGGGGTCGCGGGCGGTTCGTTGGTGATGGTGGATTCGGTGTGCGCAACCGTTTTTTCGACGGCAGGTCCAGTGCCGGAGTTCCCCATGCCCGGGGAGCCGGAAGACCCAGATGCGGTCGGCGGAGGCAAAGGGCCCTGCTGCTGGGCGCGAATCGGAGAAACAGATGCCGCCAGGGTGCACGAGAGAAACAGGCCCAGGATCAACCGATGGCGGACAACGAGAGTTGTGCTGGCAAGATTTTCAGCGCTGGTCATATTGAGCGAATCAATTCCGTTATGAGTTTGGTCTCACTCGATAAGACTTGTAAAGCGGGCCCGGGGTTGCATGGCTGCCATTTCGGCTGCAGAAGAGCCTTGGAGCCGCATAGTCCTGTGGTAAACTTGAAATGTTCGGTGGGGCCGTGGCGCAGCTGGGAGCGCGCCTCGATGGCATCGAGGAGGTCGTGGGTTCGAACCCCATCGGCTCCACCATTTGAATGCAAAGAACTTGCCTTAGAAAACCGCTAACTGTTACCAGCTACTGTTGCCAGCTTGCCTTTTTCCTCTTGCGTTCAAACATGAATCTTTCACGCTTTCGCGAGGAAAGCGCATTTCGTAAAACAGCACCAGGCGCGCACCTCCGAATATGACGATACACGCCTCTCCGGGCCTGCTGCAGAAGATAGCTTCCGGATGCGCGTTTATCAGCTTTGCCGAACGATTAGGTTTTCGTTTACCGCTAGAGGCACGCTCAGCCGTAGTTTTCCGTTTGTTCACGGCCCAGCATCGATGAAGAATGCAGACGCTGGCTTGGATGTCGAGAACATTTTTGCGAAAAACCGGTTATTTTCATTCGTAGCGCAGTGCAACCAGTGGATCGATGCGGGTCGCTCGACGGGCGGGCAGCCATGAAGCGAACAGCGCCACCAGAGTTAGCAGCACCGCCATCACGGCAAAGGTCAATGGTTCGGTTGCACTCACTCCGTACAACAATCCTCCCATCACGCGCGTGAGTGCAAACGCCCCCACCAGCCCGCCTCCTACGCCGAACAGCGCCAGCCGCAGGCCTTCAGCCAGCACCATCTTCAATACATCCTTTCGCGACGCTCCGAGCGCCAGCCGCACACCGATTTCCTGCGTGCGCTGCACCACGTTGTAGCGCACCAGCCCGAACAATCCCACCGCTGCAAGACTCAGGGCCATCACCGCAAACACCGTCAGCAGCGCTACCGCCGAGCGCCGTGGGCCCAACGACAATGTCACGCGTTGGTCCATCGACTTCAAATCCGAGACGGGCTGCCCGGGATCAATGTCGTGAACCGCCTCGCGAATCGTCGCTGCCAGCGCTGTTGGGTCGCTGTGGGTCCTGGCAATCAAAAATGTGGCCGCCGATTCGACCTGGTAGAGCGGGTAGTAGTAAACACCTTTCGCCGCACCAATCACGCCCTCGGCGGAAGACTCGTCACCCGCCACCTGCGAATGCCGTACCGGCGCTACCACGCCTACGATGGTTTTCCACGGTGACTTCGACCCGTTGCGAATCCGTTGCCCCACCGGATCTTGATTGGGCCAATACTGGCGGCCCAGATTTTCATCGATAATGGCTACTGACTGGCTTCCCAGGCGATCCTGATCCGTGAATGTCCGCCCCCGAATCAATCGAATCCCCATCGTCTCGAAGTATCCGGGGCTGACCTGCCGGATATCGCCATGTGGTCCCGGATCGCCCGGAGGCAACACGCGCCCATCAATTCCGAACGAGGCCGAGCCGCCGAAACCGCTGAATGGCAGCGGCACACCCGCGGCTGCGGACTCCACGCCGGGGGAATTCGCCAAGCGTTCCAGAGCGCTGCGCAGGAAGCCGATCTGCTTTTCCGGTGTTTCGTAGGTGCGGTCCGGCAGCGCGAGCGCGGCAGTCATCAGGCCTTGCGGCCTGAATCCCAGATCAACAGCGTGCAGCTTAGCGAGGCTTTTCAGAAACACCCCCGTGCTGGCCAGCAACACAAGAGCCAGCGCTAGTTCACTGGCCACGAGAACGTCGCGAAAACGATGATCGCCCCGTGTCGCTCGGCCGGTGCCGCGGCCCTGTTTCAAATTTTCCTGCGGATTGCTCCGCGCGATTCGCCATGCCGGAGCGGCGCCAAAAACCAGGGCCGATAGCACAGCCAATAGCGCGGTAAACCCGAGTACGTGGCGATCCATCGAGATCGCCACACCAGTGGACAGGTTCTCCGTTGCCAGCATCGATAGCGCGCGCAACACGCCCAGCGCAATTCCCAACCCGACTACCATTCCGGCGGCCGCCACCACAACGCTTTCCGTCAGTGTCTGGCCTGCCAGACGCCACGGGGAAGCACCGAGCGCGGTGCGCACCGCAAATTCCTTCGACCGGCCCAGAGCGCGCGCAAGCAGCAGCCCCGCCACATTCGAACATGCAATCAGGAGAACGAAACCCACCGCGCCGAGAAGGATCAGCAGTGGTGTGCGAAGGTCTCCGTACACGAATTCGGTAAAGGGAACCGCAAAGATTCCCCAGCCCGAATTTCTCGGATAACCCTGCGCTCTCGCATCGTCCCAGATTTGCTGCGTGACGAGGTTCAAGTACGCGGTGACGCTTGCGAACTTCACGTTTGGCTGCAGGCGGGCGACCACAAAGTAGTTTTCATTGAACAGGTTGTCGATCGCAAACGCTTCGGGCTTCAGACCCAGCGGGGCCCACAGGTCGGTCGGGTTGGGCCACAAAAAGTCCGGACCCATGACACCGATGATTCGGTAGGGTTCCTGATTCAGCTGGATGGACCGTCCGACGATCTTTGCGTCGGCGCCGAAGGTGGACTTCCATGCGTTATAAGAGAGCACGACCTCGTGGTCGGCGCCGGGTTGGTCTTCTTCCGGCGCGAAGACGCGGCCCATTAGCGGTTTGGCCTCAAACACGTCGAACCATTGCCAGGTAACTCGCGAACCGCGCATGCGCAGCGGCCAATCGCCTCCGGTATAGTTGAATCCTCCGTCCGCCTGCATCGCCGCAGATGCGAAGATTTCTTTGTGGTCGCGCACAAAAGTGTAATCAGGTGCCGACGCGACAATACTTTTTAGATTGAGTTTTTCGTAGCGCGCGCGAATCGCGGTCAGCCGTTCCGGATGCGGTATTCCAGCCGGGTGCAAGAGCAGGGAGTTCAGTGCGCTAAAAATCGCGGCATTGGCGCCAATCCCCAGCGCCATCGTGAGTACCGCCACGACGGCGAAGCCCGGATTCTTGGCGAGCATGCGAAGAGCGTAGCGAAGGTCTTGTAGCAAGATTTGCATGTGCCCTCAACCCAGGTATACGCAAGCGTCTAGCGTTCTGTTCCACAGGAAAATATTTCTGGTGCCCAGCAGTTGCCTTACCGGAAACTAAACGACCGGTTGCCTTCGTTCAAACCGGGATCTGGGAAATAGCGGCCCCTCTCCATACATTCCCTTAAACAGACCCAGCGCTAGCTTGTTGCCGACTGTTGCCAGGACGGGGCATTATTATACGGGTGCCCAAAGAACCTCCAAGGGCTTCTAAGGGACATTGAAAAATCGGCTTCAACGATTCCTCAGCTAGCTCCAATTACAAACTCTGCCTAGGCGATCAGCGACAGGCGGATCTCGCTCAGATCCAGCTCATGTTCGATCTGGCGGAGCACTTCGTCGTTCAGGCGCCCTTCATTCCGCAAACTCACTGCGGTATGCCTTTCGATGCGGATCAGTTCTTGAAGCAATTGTTTGTATCGCGCAAGATGCGCTAGTTCCTCGCTCTCCGAATCGTGCTCGGCGAGTGCGGCCAGACGATGACGGTAACGTTCCTCAATTTCATCGTAGACTTCCTGAAATTCCTGGCCGTCGCGTTCTTGCTCCGCTCTCAGTCTTTCTAACGCCGCTTCAATCATGGCCCTTCGAGCGTCTTCCTCTTCTTTGCTACGGCCGGTAAGGCCGGCAAGACCGAGCAGTCGAATCAGCGGAGGAAGCGTCAAACCTTGCAGCACCAACGTCACCAGGATCACGCTAAAGGTAAGAAATATAGTCAAATTACGATGCGGAAAGTCGCTTCCATCGGCTAGTTTTTCCGGAAGCGAGATCGCAGCGGCCAGCGCGACTACTCCGCGCATTCCGGTCCAACCCACGACAAAAATCTGGCGCACAGAAGGCACCGGAACGTCCTGGTGGAGCAATTTTCTGCGGATCAAGTTGGCGATCCTGGCACCAGGAAACATCCAGATAAGGCGAAGCAGGATGACCGCCGCGCTGAACAGCGCACCATATCGAAGCAGTTGAGAAAGACTATATTCGCGAATGCCGGCCAGGACGAATGGCAGCTGGAGTCCAATCAGCATGAAAACGAGGCTGTTCAACACAAAGGTAATGGAATCCCAAACTGCCAAGATTTGTATGCGTACATTCGGCGAGAAGAAATGCGCGCTCTTTTGGCTCATGTACATCCCGCAGGCCACGACGGCGAGCACGCCGGACGCGTGAATGGTTTCCGCAGCAAGGTACGCCGCGTAGGGAATGAGGACGCTTAAAACGATTTCAATGGGGCCGTCATCGATTCGATGTTCCAGCCATTCCGCGATGCGCCCGACCAGGAGTCCGAGGACGAGACCAGCGACGGTAAGATAGGTGATACGCAGGAGTCCTTCGCCCACGGTTGGAGTCCGTCCCTCGACCACCATGGCAAGCGCAAAATCCAGGGCCAGAAGCCCTGTTGCATCGTTCACCAGGCTTTCTGCCTCCAGAATGTCGACAATCCTCTGAGGCAGACCAATCCTTTTCGCGATGGACGTCGCGGCGATGGCATCCGTGGTCGCCACGACCGCGCCAAGAACAAATCCCAATCGCAAATCAAAACCTGCAAAAACCCAGCGGGAAATTTCGGCGACTCCTAAAACCGTAAAGCCCACCAGCCCGAATGCCAGCATGAAAATGCTGACGAAATTGAATTTGAATTCTCTCCACGGAGTAACCCACGCGGCCGCATAGAGCAATGGAGGCAGTACGACCAGGAAGATCAAATCGGGATCGAGAGTTACTTTGGGGATTCCAGGAATGAATCCGAGCAGCAAACCAGCTATCACGAGAACGATGGGATATGGCGTGCCCAGTTTCTTTGCCAGCCAAGCGAAGACGACTACGAAAAGCAGCAGCAGCAAGAATACTAATTCGACCTCGGAAATCCAGCTGTTGGGCTGCATTGCGCGTTCTCCATGCTCCTGGAATCTTGAACATACCCTAAGCGCTCGGTGCGTGTAATCTCGCAAAACATGCGAATTGTATTTTGCTGGAGCGGCACCGATGGAGAAATTGTTTTATGAAACCGCGCTAGCGGGCCGTCGTGGAACCAGTCGTGGCGGCTTCTGGTTTGAGGAATTTGAAGAAAGTGGCGTTTGCGAGAATGGTGACGAGAGAAGCGACGAGGGTCGCGTTGTAGATTTCATGGGTGATCAGACCGGAGCTCAGAGACACCTGCGCGAGGATGAACGAGAATTCGCCGATTTGCGTGAGGCCGATTCCTACGCGCTTTGAAGTCTCCCAAGAATAACCAAAGAGGCGAGCGATGCCGCTCCAGATGGCGAACTTGCCGGCGACAATCATGGCGACGAGGATTACCACCAAATGCCAGGAAGACAGCCAGGTCGTCGGGTCGATGAGCAATCCAATGGTGACGAAAAACAGAGCGACGAAGGCGTCGCGCAGCGGCAAAGTTTGCTTTTCAAGTTTGTGAACGAAGTCGGAGTTGCCAAGAAGCAGACCGGCGAGAAATGCTCCCAGAGCCAGGGAGAGACCTACGAGCTCGGTAATGGCGGCGACGACGAGACAAATGGTGAGCGCCAGGAGTAGCGAAATTTCGTCATTGTAGAAACGCTCGATGCGGGAAAGCACGCGCGGGATGATTTTCCAGCCTGCGACGAGAATGGGAATCAGCAGCAAGAGCGCGCGTCCGATTTTCCAGACAACTTGGGCATAGCCACCGTCAGGGGAGTTGAGGCTCGGAAGTAGAACCGTGAGGATTACGACGGCAAGATCTTCCACGAGGGTCAGCGTGATCATGACGCGACCGGATTCTGAGGAAAGTTCGCCGCGATCCAGCAGCAGCCGCATCATGACCATGGTGCTGGCGACAGAAATGATGCAGCCGACGGCGATGCCCTGAAGCATCGGCCAGCCGAAAAGCAAGCCGACTCCGGCACCGATACCGACAGAGAGCAAAATGCCCAGCGGCGCGCCGAGGAGCGCGACCCACTTCACCTTGAGCAATTCTGGAATCGAGAATTCGATGCCCACGGAAAACATGAGAAGGATGACGCCGATTTCGGCCATCGTTTCGAAAATGCCAACGTCCTGTACGTGGGGGCCAGGGGTGAGCGGACTAAGAATGAGACCCGCGAGGACATAGCCAAGCAGAATGGGTTGACGGAGACGCCAGGCCAGCAAGCCACAGACAAACGCGCCAGCAAAGACCATCGCGATGTCACGATAAATAATGGAATGGTCCGACATGAAGTTAAGCTATCGCGAATTGGCCGGGAAAGCGATTCGCGTGTGTCGCTCTCGCGACAACCGTGGGCGAGACAAATGCCACGAGAACAAATGAACTAGGCAGTTTGGTGGAGGCTCGAGAGAAAAGCGTGATGCGCGCGAGAGAGCGACCGGCCGCGAAGCGTGA
Organism: Acidobacteriota bacterium; assembly: GCA_003224135.1. Lineage (GTDB taxonomy): Bacteria > Acidobacteriota > Terriglobia > Acidiferrales > UBA7541 > Acidiferrum. Next base: position 10,807 of record QHYO01000181.1, read on the forward strand.
GCGCGCCGATGGTCCGAGTCGCGCCGGGATCTGAAATGCGGACAAAGCGGACTGGCGAGCGGCGATCGACAGCCATCTCCGGGACCAACGAGACACCCATACCGGCTCCGACCAGTCCAAGCAAACTGGAGAATTGTCCACTTTCGAAAACAACCTGGGGGGAGACGCGCGCACGATCGCAGGCAGCCAAGGCGTTTTCGCGGAAGCAGTGTCCATCGCGGAGGAGCAGGAAAGGCTCCTTGCGTAAATCACGGAGGGCAATGGCGGTGCGTCGCGCGAGAATGTGTTTTTTGGGAAGAGCGGCGAACAGTGGTTCCGTGAGGAGAGGCAGCGCGTCGAATTCGTGCCCACGAACGGGCAAGGCGAGTATGGCTATGTCGATACCGCCGGCTCGGAGGCGTTCAAGGAGAACGGGAGTAATTTCTTCGATCACCGTGACGGCGGATTCTGAGAAACGCTTGGAGAACGAAGCGAGAACCGACGGCAGAAAGTAAGGAGCGACGGTGGGAATGGCTCCTAGAGCGACCTGGCCAGAGATGGAATCCTTGCTTTCGACGACATCACCGCGAGCGGCTTCGAGCTCGCGAAGAACTGCGCGTGCACGAGGAAGAAACGTTTTGCCGACTTCGGTAAGGCGGACGGAACGCCCGAGACGATCGAAGAGGCGCGCACCGAGCTCGGCTTCGAGCTTAAGGATCTGTTGGGAGAGCGAAGGTTGCGACACGTGAGAGTGTTCGGCGGCGCGGGAGAAGCTGCCGGTTTCGGCGACGGCGCAGAAGTAGCGGAGTTGATGAAGTTCCATGGAGGCAATTCCAAGTTTTTAGCAATGATTCCCGTGTTGCGTTGGCCAGCATCTGGATCACTATGCCGGCCGTGCTCCCCTTCACTGCTGCGCGTGTTGCGGCGGCAGAGTTTCAGACCAACGAACGCAATCGCGTATAGGCTACGCCTATCCATTGTATCTGAACTAGATATTGGAACAATGGGTCGGCGAGCCCTAGCATTGGAGTCGCGCGTAAGTTTGAGGTTCGCACGGACGAATGGGAAAGCCGGGAGGAAAGATGGCAGAAGAAAAGAAACACACAATGACAACGGACGCGGGTCGTCCGGTGGGCGACAACCAGAATTCGCTCACCGTAGGACCGCGCGGTCCAATTGTTTTTGAAGATTATCTGCTGTTTGAAAAAATGGCGCATTTCAACCGGGAACGGATTCCGGAGCGCGTAGTGCACGCGAAGGGTTCGGGCGCGCACGGATATTTCGTGTGTACGAGCAAAGAGATCACCAAGTACACGACGGCGAAACTGTTTAACACGGTCGGCAAGAAGACGCCGACGTTTATTCGTTTCTCCACAGTAGGCGGCGAGAAGGGTTCCGCGGATACGGAACGCGATCCGCGAGGCTTTGCGCTGAAGTTTTACACCGAAGAGGGCAACTGGGACATGACCGGCAACAACACCCCAGTGTTTTTTATCCGCGACCCGCTGAAATTCGGTGATTTCATTCACACGCAGAAGCGCGATCCGGAAACGAACCTGAAGTCGCCGACAATGATGTGGGATTTCTGGTCGCTTTCGCCCGAATCGCTTCACCAGGTGACGATTCTGTTCTCAGACCGCGGCACACCAGACGGCTACCGGCACATGGACGGATTCAGCAGCCACACGTTTAGCCTGATCAACAACAAAAACGAATTGTTTTACGTGAAGTGGCACTTCAAAACAAAGCAAGGCATCAAGAACTTTACCGGCGAAGGCGCTGAGGAAATGCGCGGCAAAGATCCGGATTATTCGCAGCGGGGACGCAATCGCTAAGGGTGACTTCCCGAAGTGGAAGGTCTCTGTGCAAATCATGGCAGAAAAAGACGCGGAGACCTATCACATCAATCCGTTCGACCTGACGAAAGTATGGCCGCACAAAGATTATCCGCTGCAGGAAGCGGGCGAACTGGTGCTGGACCGCAATCCCGTGAATTACTTCGCCGAGGTCGAGCAGGCGGCATTCGAGCCGCGCAACATCGTGCCGGGCATGGGTTTTTCGCCGGATAAGATGCTGCAGGCGCGATTGATCTCGTATCCCGACGCGCACCGCTACCGCTTGGGTGTGAACTATGACGCGCTGCCGGTGAACAAGCCGCAGTGCCCGTATCACACCTATCACCGCGATGGAATGACGAGATTCGACGAGAACGGCGGCAAGTCCGTGAACTACGAACCGAATAGCTTTGGCGGCCCGACGCAGGACCTGAAATATACCGAGCGGCCAAAGCCGGTGACGGGGACTGTGGCGCGGCACGATCACCGCTCGGACAGCGACTACTACACGCAGCCGGGAAATTTGTTCCGGTTGATGCCGGCGGACGCGAAGGAACGGCTAATCAAGAACATCGTCGGCAGCCTCGGCCAGACGCCGCGAAGGATCCAAGAGCTGCAAATCCGGCACTTCTACAAAGCTGATCCCGCATACGGAACCGGAGTCGCGAAGGGGCTGGGCCTGGACATCAACGCGGTCGTCGCGCAGAAGCAAGCATCGGCGGCCGATTGATATTGATTACGGGTCCAGGAAACTCGTGCGCAGCCCCGAGTGGTCCCCTGCTGTGATCACCAAGAATCGAACGGGCGGGCAAAATGCTCGCCCGTTTTTGTTTTTCGGTCGAAATGGGTTACCGTCGTTCGATGAAAATTGGAGCGACTAGCGAATGGCAAAATTAACGTTCTTAGGGGCGGCAGGTACGGTCACGGGATCAAAATATCTAGTTGAAGCGGCAGGCAAAAAGCTGCTTCTCGATTGCGGAATTTTTCAAGGGTCAGCGGAATTAAGTGCGCGTAACTTCAAACCGCTGAGCGCCGACCCGAAAAACATCGATTATTGTGTGCTGACGCATGCGCACCTGGATCATTGCGGCTGGCTGCCCTGCCTGGTGCGCGATGGCTACAAAGGACCGATCTACGCGAATCAGGCGACGATCGACCTGGCCACGATTTCGTTGAAGGACTCCGCGCATTTGCAGGAAGAAGACGCGGAACGCTCCCGGCGAAATGCTAAACACAATGCTGAGGATCGCAATCCGCTGTATACAACGGATGACATCGAGCCCACCTTGCGTCTGCTAAAGCCTGTGCCGCGAACGGGCGGTTTTGACGTTTCTCCCGAATTTCATTTTGATGCGTATGACGCGGGCCACATACTTGGCTCGACAAGCCTGGCACTTACGATCACGAAGAATGGGAAAAAGACGGTAGTCGTCTTTTCGGGAGACATTGGTCGCTACGGCGAACCGATATTGAATGATCCCGCCACGCCGCCGCGGGCTGACGTACTGCTGTGCGAATCCACATACGGCGATCGCGAGCATG